>NZ_JBEYXQ010000009.1:0-271481 GCF_040645115.1 Streptomyces sp. NPDC046860
CTGGCACGCACGCTCGCCGCGTTGTCGGGATCGCCCTCGTACATCCAGTACGAGGGCGACCCTCCGCCTTGCGATCGCACGCACCAGACGCCGCGAGCCCTGCCCTCCGGGCAGACGACGCCACTTTGCGGACACGACCTAGCCAAAGTAGCTCAGCCGAGGGCGGTTGCGACCCCCTTGAGCATCAATCCGGCGCCCAGGAGCAGCACCGCCAGCGCCGAGGCCAGCGGGATCGTGCGGCGCAGCAGCGCGGTCGCCGGGTGGGCGCGGCGCGCCGGGTGCCGGTCCAGCAGCCGCCCGGCCAGCGAGCCGAGCCGGACCACGGCGAAGCCGGCCGCCGTCAGCGTCAGCGCCAGCCCGGCGCCGTACGCGACGACCAGCAGCAGCCCGAACCACGCCTGCCCGAGCGCCGCCGCGCCGACCAGCACGACGACGGCGGAGGGACTCGGTACGAGCCCGCCCGCGAAGCCGAGCAGGATCGTGCCCCTCAGGGTGGGGGCGACGGGGTGGGAGTGGGTGTGGCCGCCGTGGGTGTGGACGAGGGTGTGGGGGTGTGAGTGTTGGTGGGGGTGGGTGTGTGGGTGTGGGTGGGCGTCGTCGTGGTCGCGCCCGTGGGAGTGGTCATGGGAGTGGGCATGGTCGTGGGCATGCGCGTGATCGTGTGTGGGGTGGTGGGCATGGCCGTGCGGGTGGTCATGCGGGTGGTCGTGGGCCACATGTGAGGCGTCGCCATGTGGGCGCGGCCCATGTGCGTCCACCCCATGTCCGCCCGCCCCATGGTCCGACTCGCCATGTCCTCCGCCCACCAGCGCCAACGCCCGCACCGGCGCCGCCTCTTCGGCGGGCACGGTGCCGGACGGCGGGACGTGCGTGTGAGTGTGGCTCGCCTCGGCCGCCCGTGTCCGCCAGGCCCGGCGTACGAGGTTCGCGCCCGCGCCGAGGACCAGTGCGCCGCTGGCCACGCCCAGCCAGGCGACCACCGAGGGAGTGGCGGCGGACCCCGCCGTCACGAGCAGCCCGAGGGCGATCACGCCCAGGGTGTGGGTGACGGTGACCGAGGCCGCCAGCGGCAGCACGTCCCGCATCCTGGCCCGGCCGCCGCGTGCCGCGGCCGCCGCCGCCATCAGGGTCTTGCCGTGTCCGGGCGCCAGGGCGTGGGCCGCGCCGAGGGCGACCGCGATGAGCAGCGCGAGCGCGGCGAAGCCGACGGTCAGGTCGCGCCGGGCGACCAGGTCGTTCAGGGCCTGGGTCCAGCGGTCGGCGCCGCGCGGCAGCACCGAGGCGCCCGGCGCGTCCCGCTCGGGGGTCAGCGGGGTTCCGCCGGGCCGGAGCGTGAGCCGGGCGGCCGAGGTGTCCGCGGGCGAGGACAGCAGGTCCGCCGGGTAGGAGGTGAGTTCGTGGGAGACGGACTTCGCCGGCACGTCGGAGCGGCTGAGCGTCATGCGGTCGCCGCGCGCGGTGATCTCCCGCCACCCCGGTCCGGAGGACCGGTCCGCGCCCCGGAAGCCGAGGCTCAGCGTCGAGCCCCTCGGCAGCGGGGCCGACTCCGCGCACTCCAGGCGCAGCGTGTCGAGCCCGGCCTGACCGGGCCGGCGTATGGCCCGCGCGGCGGTGACCGTGAGGGTGACGCGGCGTCCGTCCACGGTGAGTTCGCTGCCGCGCGCCGCCTCCGCGCAGCGCAGCCCGGCCCACCGGGCGGTGCCGAGCCGTTTCAGGTCCGGCTCGGCCTGCGTCGCCGGGATCTCCGCCAGGTCCTCGACATGGGTGACCCGGAGCTGTCCGGGAGCGGCGACCAGGCCGTCGTACCGGTTGACGGTGAAGTTGCCCAGCGGATGCGCGTCCGCCACCGGTGCGGAGCCGAGCAGGACGGCACAGGCGCCGGCGAGGACGGCGAGGGCGCGGCGGAGCCTCACTTGGCCGCCTCCAGTGCCTTGCGGGCCTCGGCGGCGCCGAGCGGGGAGAAGCCGGGGTTCAGCTTCAGCGCCGCCGCCAGCGAGGCCCGGCCCTCCTTCGCGTGGCCGGTGGCGAGTTCGACGACGCCCCGGTGGTAGAGGAAGGACGCGTTGCGGTACCCGGTGGCGGTGGCCTCGCGGGCGTGTGCCAGGGCCTCGGTGTCGTGGCCGTTGACGTGCAGCGCCCAGGCCAGGGCGTCGGCCGTGTGGACGGTGTGCCTGCGTTCCCACTCGGCGCGGGCCGCGCGCAGGGCGGCGGCCTTGTCGCCGTGGTCGGCGGCGGCCAGCGCGGTGTCGAGATCGACGTCGACGCCGTTGGCGCGGGCGAGCGCGGTCCACGCCTGGACCAGCGTGTACTGCCGGCGCGCCTGCTCCCGGTCACCGGCGTCGCCGCGCGCCTCGTACAGCTCGCCGAGCGCGACCAGCGGGCCGGGCAGCGGGGCGCGGGCGACCACGTCCTCCAGCCCCTTCACGGCCGCCGCCCGCTGCCCGCTCGCCGCCTGGGCGCGGGCCCGGCCCTCCAGCGCGGGGAGGTAGGTGTCGTCGGCCGCCAGGGCGCGGGCGTACTGGGTGAGGGCGGTCTTGTAGTCGCCCTGGTTCCAGGCGAGTTGGCCGAGCTGGGTGGCCACGTAGGCGATGTCTCCGGGGGAGGTCGCGCCGGACAGTGCCTGCTCGAGGACGCGGCGGGCCGTGGTGACGTCGCCGCGCAGCTCGTGGACGTAGGCGTACCGGGTGAAGACGGGGGTGCCCGGCCTGCGCGCGTCGGCGGTGTCGGCGGCCCGCGCCGCCTCGGCGTACCGGCCGAGTTCGACCAGGGCGTCGATGCGGGAGCACAGGGCGCGTTCGTCGTAGGGGTTGTGCTTCAGCACCCGGTCCGCGTCGGCGAGGGCGCCGGTGAAGTCGTGGCGGGCGGCGGCCAGGGCGGCCCGGCCGGCCAGCGCCTTGTCGTTGCCGGGGGCGAGCGTCAGCGAGCGCTTCAGGGCGGCCGCGGCCTGCGGGTAGCGGGCCGGGTCGCCCTTGGTGCGGGCCTGTTCCACGTAGGCGAGGCCGAGCGTGGCCCAGCCGTCGTGGTCCTTCGGCTGCGCGCGCAGGTGGGTCTGGAGCGCGGTGACGGCCGCGTCCGGGTCGCCGCCCGCCAGCGCGCCGGGGTCCATGGCGGCGGCGGAGGCGGCGGCCGGAGCGACCTGACCGCCGCCCCGCGCGGCCCCGAGGGCGACCGCACCGCCGGTCAGCGCGACGGCCAGCAGGGCCGCCGAACACACCCGCCGGGCCGTCCGGCGCCCGCTCGTGCCCGCGGCCGCCTTCTCGCCGGTCCCGGCCGAAGCGCCGCCGGTCCCGGCCGAAGCGCCGCCGGTCCCGGCCGAAGCGATGCCGGTCTCGCCGGTCTCCTCGGCACCGTTCGTGTCCGAGGCGTCATTCCTACGCGGGCCCATGCCCTCTCCTAGCTCGCCTGATGATGGTCCGGAAGGGACCGGCGCGGCCCGCCGTGGGGGAAGGGGTACGGGCCGTGCCGGTCGTCTCTGAGCGGGCTCGCGTCAGTACGCGCGCCGCATCCGGCGGCGCCACCAGCCGACGACGGTGGCGAGCAGCAGGACTCCGGCCGCGCCCGCGGCCGCCGAGCCCGCGACCAGCACGGTGTTGTCCGTGCCGCCGGTCGCCGAGGCCGGGCTCAGCGCGTCACCGAGCTGGCTCTTCACATCGGCGCCCGCCGTCGTGCCCTTGGCCAGCGCACCGCGCGAACCCGCCGTGGGCTGGGCCACGTAGGGGAACGACTTCTCGAACTTCTTGTCGTTGGCGTCGACCGCGTCGCCCAGGTCGTTCTTGGCGCCCAGCAGCTCGCCCTCGACCACCTGGAGGGCCTCGTCGATCACGTCGTCGGTGAGCCGGCGGCCGTTGGGGAAGCCCGCGTTGTCGCCGTCCAGGACGCCGAGGCGCTTGGGGTGCATGGCCGGCTTGATCGAGGTGTTCAGCCGCAGCTGCTCCGAAGGGCGCACGTTCGGGGGCTGGTTGAGCCCCTTGACGCCCTTGAGGAAGACGTCGACCAGGTCGTTGCGCGGCTCGGCCGGGGCGTCGATCTTGTAGATGCCCTCGATGAGCTTGGGCAGCTCGGGGTTGGTGACGTTCTTCAGGAACTGGGCGTCGTGCGAGGGCTGGGAGGCGTTGAACCGGTCCTTGTCCGCCTGCGGGTTGACGACCTCGTTGACCAGCGGGTTGCCCAGGCGGGAGACCTGGCTGTAGTAGCCCTGCGCGTTGCGGCGCTGGGTGGTGGTCCAGATGCCGACGACCGGCTGGTCGGCCGACTGCCGGATCAGGTCGTTGGGGACCTGCAGGGCGATGCTGTTGACGTTGTAGCCCTTGAGGGTGTCCCGGCCGACCTCGCTGAGGTTGCCCCCGTACAGCAGGTCGAAGACGCGCAGGTCCAGGAAGAACGGGTCGTCCGCCTGGCCCGCGAAGGTCGCGGCGCCGCCCGCGGTCTTGTACACCGCCTGGGAGCGGAGCTTGCCGTAGTCCGGCATGGACGCCTTGCCCACGTTGGAGGGCGCGACCGGCACGTCGTCGGCCACCTTCGTCCTGGACATCGCGTGGCCGCCCTTCATGCGGACCAGTTCCAGGTCGTAGGTCTGGGTGATGTTGAGGTCGGGGTCGTCCAGGCTGGTGACGGGCCCGGTGTTGTAGAGGAACGTCTTCCCGTTCTTCGTCCGCGTCTTGAAGGTGTAGCGGAAGAGGAGGTCGTCCCGGGCGTCGCCGTCGCTGTCGATGTGCAGGTCGTACTGCGCGTCGTCGGCGAAGGTGTAGAAGTTCGGGCCGCCCGCCGGCTCCTCGAACGGTATCCAGTCGGCCACGATCGTCGTCGTGTCCGGCTTGTCGGGGCTGACGAACGCGTACAGGTCGGTGTTGTCGTACTGCGGGGTGCCCGAGATCAGCGGGGCCTCCCGGTGGGAGGAGGCGGCGGCCACCCCCGGCTCCAGCGTGGCGACACCGGCGGCCGCGAGCCCACCGGCGGCCAGCGCGCCGCAGATGAGCGGGACCAGCCCCTTGCGTGCCGTGCCGCTTCTGGCGAAGAGAGTCATGCCGTCCGTCCTTGGGTGCGACTTGCCTTGACGGACGGATATACGGAGCGATCGGCCGCCGCGGATTGGCCGGGGAGGAACTTTCTTTTTCCGTTTTCCGACCCGCGTTTCCGCCTCTCCGATCCGTATCAATCGCGGGAGGTGTGCGTTCGTGCGGATGCGAGGGGTCACAGGCAGGGCCGGGTGCGGCCACGGCCGGGGCGAGGGGGCGGAGACACTGCTGGTACGGGTGGCGGGCGGCGATCACCAGGCGTTCGAGGAGTTGTACGCGATGGTGTCCGGCCCGGTGTTCGGGCTGGTCAGGCGGGTCGTGCGCGACCCCGCCCAGTCCGAGGAGGTCGTCCAGGAGGTGCTGCTCGAACTGTGGCGCTCCGCCGCCCGGTTCGACCCCGCGCGGGGCAGCGCCCTGTCCTGGATACTCACCCTGGCCCACCGCCGCGCCGTCGACCGGGTGCGCAGCGCCCGCGCGGCCGGCGAACGCGAGCAGCGCGAGGCCCTGCGCTCCGGGGAACCCGCCTTCGACCAGGTCACCGAAGAAGTCGAGGCCGGACTCGAACGCGAGTGGGTGCGGCGCTGTCTGAGACGGCTGACCGACCTTCAGCGCCAGTCCGTCACCCTCGCCTACTACGACGGCTACACCTACCGCGAGGTCGCCGAACGGCTGTCCCTGCCGCTGGGCACCGTCAAGACCCGCATGCGGGACGGCCTGACCCGGCTGCGCGGCTGCCTGGGAGGTGCCGCGTGAGCCTCATCGCCCGGCTGACCCGCCGCGAGGACCCGCACTCGATGGCCGCCCCCTACGCGCTGAACGCCCTCGAACCCGGCGAGCGGCGCCGCTTCGACAAACACCTCGCGGGCTGCGGCCGCTGCACGGCCGAGGTCCGCGAACTGTCCGAGGACGCCGTCCGGCTGGCCTGGTCCACCGCCGTACCGGCCCCGCCAGCGTTGCGCGACCGCGTGCTGGCCGCCGTACGCACCACGCCCCAGGAGCCGGCGCCCCGCCCCGCCGGCCGGGAGCGCGCGGCCCAACTCCCGCCGCACGTCTGGGGGGTCCAGCCGCCGCCCGCCCGCAGCCGCCGGGCCGGGCGGCGCCCGCTGTTCGTGCCGTTCGCCACCGTGACCGCCGCGGCCGCCCTGGTCGTCGCCTCGCTCTTCGCGGTCCAGGCCCACCGCACCGCGGACCGGCTCGCCGCCGAGCGGGCGCGGTCACGTGACATCGCCCACGTTCTGGCCGCTCCCGACGCCCGCGCCACGGCCGGGACGGACGCGCGGGGACGCGCGCTCGCTGTGATCGCCTCGCCGTCCGAGGGCCGCGCCGTCGTCACCCTGAGCGGATACGGCACCCCTTCCGGTGGCCGGGTGCATCAGCTCTGGCTCATGCGCCCCGGCGCACAACCCCGCTCCCTCGGGCTTCTGGGCCGCGACACGCCCTTGGTCACCAAGGGCCTCGACAAGTCCGCCACGTCACTCGCCGTGACCGTGGAGCCGAACGGCGGCTCGACGCACCCCACTGGCCAGCCAGTTGTCCAACTCACCCTGAAATCAATCGGATTCGGAGAGTAGTCAAATAGGGATGATCAACCTCCTTGTGGGGAAGGTGAATCCCGTGGCCGAGAACACGCATGCCCTATCGGGACGATAGGGTTACTCTGCCCGTGGGCCGGGTGGATTTTGTACGGGTGGGGAGTGACATGGAGCAGATAACAGCGCGCGGCAGGGCCCGGGTCCCTGCGATCACCTGCGGCAGCGGTGCGACCAGCAGGCGTCTGGACCGCCACCTCGCGGTGCTGGGCGGACCCGCCATACCGCAGCGGGAGACGGTCGAGGCGACGTCGCTGATGCGTGAACTGACCGCGCGGGACACCGTGCGCCAGCGCAGCGACCGGCGTGTCCGCGTCAGCCGGGTCTCCCTCTTCGCACCCCTGCGCCGGCTTCGCCGGTCCCTCTTCGGCAACCACTGAGCCGCACCGGGTGCGCGGACTCCCCGGAGTTCCGCCCGGTTCCGGCTCGGCCCGAGTGAACCGGCGTCACCCGAGGGCCCGTACGCACGTCACGCTCAGGCCGCCACACCGTCCCGGCGCAGCGCCACGATCTCCTCGTCCGTCATCCCCACGGCACGGAGCAGCGCGTCGGTGTGCCGGCCGAGCGCGGGCACGTCCCCCGGTCGCGTCTCCTCGCCGCCCGGCAGGGTGATGGGCGGCAGCAGCGCGCGCAACGGTCCGACCGGCGAACCCACCCGCCGCCACCGCTGCCGTGCCGCCAGCTGGGGATGCTCCGCGAGTTCGGTCAGGTCCCTGATGCGTGCGCACGCGATCCCCGCCGCCTCCAGCCGCGCCAGCGCCTCGTCCGTCCCCAGTTTTCCGAGCACCCCCGCGACCAGGGCGTCGGTGCGCTCCCGCCCCGCCACCCGCGCCGCGTTGGTCGCGTACGCCGGGTCGTCCGCCAACCGCGGTTCGTCCAGCACCTGTTCGGCGAGCCGGCGCCACTCCCGGTCGTTCTGCACCGACAGCAGCACCCGGCCGCCGTCCGCCGTCGGGTAGGCGTCGTAGGGCACGATCACGGCGTGCGCGAGGCCGGTGCGCGCGGGGGGTTCGCCCCCGTGCATCGTGTGGTGCAGCGGATGGCCCATCCACTCGGCCAGCGCCTCCAGCATCGACACCTCCACCGGACCGCCCCGCCCGGTCGTGCCGCGCCGCACCAGCGCGGCCAGCACCCCGGAGAAGGCGTACATGGCCGCCGCGATGTCCGCCGCCGGGATGCCCGCCTTCACCGGCCGCTCCGAGGTGCCGGTGACCGACACCAGCCCCGCCTCGCACTGCACGAGCATGTCGTACGCCCGCTTGTCCGCGTACGGGCCCGAGCCGCCGTAACCCGAGATGTCCACGGCGACCAGCCTCGGGTCCGCCGCGCACAGGGTCGCCGCGTCCAGGCCGAGCCGGGCCGCCGCGCCGTGCGCCAGGTTCTGCACGAACACGTCCGCGTCCGCGATCAGCCGCCGTACGACGTCCAGGCCGCGCGGGTCCTTCAGGTCCAGAGCGATGGACTCCTTGCCCCGGTTGCACCACACGAAGTGCGAGGCGAGACCCCCGGCGGCGGTGTCGTAGCCGCGCGCGAAGTCACCGCCGTCGACCCGCTCCACCTTGATCACCCGTGCGCCCAGATCGGCCAGTTGACGGGTGGCGAAGGGGGCGGACACGGCCTGTTCCACGGCGACGACGGTCACGCCCTCCAGGGGCGGCGGCAGCAGATCCATCCCGCGATGATCTCCCGCCGGGCCCCGGCTGTCACCGGTTCCCCCGTCAGAGCAGGGCGAACTGCCCCTCAGGGCCCTCCTCCTGGTGGTCCAGGACCGAGGCGGGGCGGCGGGTGCGGGGCGCCGGCGGGAGGACTCCGTCCGCGCGCAGAAAGGCCGCGGTGACCGGGGCCGGCACCGGGTCCAGGGCCTCGCGGGGCTCCGCCAGCAGGGACAGCACCGTGATCAGCTCCAGCAGCTCCGAGGTCCAGCCCTGGGGCCAGGCCGCCGGGCCGATCGCGGCCAGTGTGCCGGGGGTGCCCGGGGTCGTGCGGGCCGCGAACCAGGACTCCAGGGTGCGCACCCCGGCCACCTCGTGCTCCCAGGCCGCGACCGGGACGGGGGAGACGCGGCCCTCGTCGAGGTGGAGGGTCTCCTCCTCCGGGTCGTAGCGCAGGGCGCGCGGGTTCGGGGGCAGCGGCGCGCGGACGTAGGGGCGGCGGCCGCCGGGCAGCTTGGGGCGCTCCCCGTCCCGGCGCATCAGCCACAGCGTGCGCCGGCCCGACGCGACGCCCCGCGCCCACACCTCCGGGTCCCCGGTGAGCGGGACGGTCAGGTCGGCGCGGACGGCGGCCAGGACCCACGCCAGCACGTCCGTCTCCGTGGGCCGGGAGCCGAGCCGCGCGGCCAGCCGGTCCGTCAGGCCCGGCGCCAGATTGGGTTCGGCGCCGCCGGGACGCCGGTACAGCGGGCGGACGCGGCCCCCCGCCAGGGTCGGCAGGAGCGAGGTCGCCAGCAGGGGATGTGCGCCGGCCCCCGCCTCGACCAGGAACACCTGTCGTTCGTCCGCCACCCGCCACAGCTCCGGGCGGGCGGCGTCGATGAGCCGCTGGTCCGGGATCAGCCACCGCTCGTCGAACGGCGCCGCGAGCACCCGCACCGGCTCCGGGCACGGCCCCGACGCCCGCGCCAGCCGTTCCGTCCCGGTGCGCCGGCCGGGCAGCTGGGCCACCGAGGACCGGATGTCACGTGACCGGGTCGGCTCGAACAGGGCCGACCGCCCGGCCCCCTCGGCCGCGAGCAGGGCCGTCCAACGGGCCTTCAGGGACGCCGGGTCGGGTGCCGTCGGCCAGGCACGGCCCAGCCGCGGCGGTGCGACGGACCACGGCATGAGGTCCGCCAGGGGCGGTGCGTCCTCGTTCGTCACGCCCGGCATGCTACGTCCTCGCTCCCGGGCGGGGCACGGGAACGCGGGCGCGGCTCAGGTGGCCTCCAGCGTGACGGTGAAGGAGAAGCGGTCGCCCCGGTAATGGATGACGGCGACGTCCAGCACGCGGCCCGCGGAGTCGTAGGTGACGCCCGTGTAGTGCAGGATCGGGCTCAGCAGCGGCACGCCCAGCAGGCGGGCGGTCTCCGGGTCGGCGAGCCGGGCCTCCACCGTGTCCGTGATCCGGCTGATGTCGGCGCCCACCACGTCCCGCAGCACCTTCGTCATCGGCCAGCGGGCCAGGTCCGCCGGGTCGATCCGGTCGGCCAGTTCGGGGCGTACGTGGTTGACAGCGTGGTTGGTCGGTTCCCCCGTCGCGGCGTCCCCGCGCAGCCGGTGGTAGACGGCCACCTCGGGCAGGCCGGGGAAGTGCTCGGCCAGCGCGGGCGGCACGGGCACGCGCGCGTGGTCCAGCAGCTCGGCCGTCATCCCCGACTGCTGGGCCACGATCGCGTCCACCGAGCCCAGCAGCCGCACCGGCGCCCCGCGCCGCGCGTCCGGCTCGATGAACGTGCCGCGCCGCCGGTGCCTGCTGATCAGCCCCTCGTCCTCCAGCTCCTTCAGCGCCTGGCGCATCGTCAGCACGCTCACCCCGTAGTGCTCCGCCAGGCGTTCCTCGGTGGGCAGCCGCAGCGGGTCCTCGGCCGAACGGCCCAGGATGGAGGCGCGCAGCGACTGCGACACCTGGTACCAGAGCGGCAGCTTGCGGTTCAGGACGATCGAGTCCGGGGCGAAAGAGGTCACGCGGCTATCCGTACCTGTGGTGGTTCGTGCGGCGCAACGGAGCGGTCGCACACAGCGGTTGTCACGGTGTGCGGAACTGCGGGCGGAATCCGCGCCACACGTCGTCGTAGCCCTGCTGGAGATGGTCCGCGCGGGCGGCGTCCGGGGTGAGGGTGATCGGCCAGCGGGTCTCGAACATGAACGCCAGCCCGTCGTCGATCCGCTGCGGGCGCAGCTCGGCCGCGCTCGCCCGGTCGAAGGTCTCCCGGTCCGGGCCGTGCGCCGACATCATGTTGTGCAGCGAGCCGCCGCCGGGCACGAAGCCCTCCGCCTTCGCGTCGTAGGCGCCCTCGATCAGGCCCATGTACTCGCTCATCACGTTCCGGTGGAAGTACGGCGGCCGGAAGGTGTCCTCACCGACCAGCCAGCGGGGCGCGAAGACCACGAAGTCGGCGCCCGCCAGTCCCGGTGTGTCCGAGGGGGAGGTCAGGACGGTGAAGATAGACGGGTCCGGGTGGTCGTAGGAGATGGTGCCGATCACATTGAACCGGCGCAGGTCATAGGTGTACGGCACATAGTTGCCGTGCCAGGCGACCACGTCGAGCGGGGAGTGGTCGTAGGTGGCGGTCCAGAGGTTGCCGCAGAACTTGTTGACCACCTCCACCGGGCCCTCGGTGTCCTCGTACGCGGCGACCGGGGCCCGGAAGTCACGTGCGTTGGCCAGGCCGTTGGCGCCGATGGGGCCGAGGTCGGGCAGCCGGAAGGGCGCCCCGTAGTTCTCGCACACATAACCCCGTGCCGAGTCGTCCAGCAGCTCCACACGGAAGCGGACTCCCCGGGGGACGAGCGCCACATATGCCGGCTCCACATGGAGTCGCCCGAACTCGGTGTGCAGCAGCAGTCCGCCCCGCTCCGGCACGATCAGCAGCTCTCCGTCGGCGTCCGAGAAGACCCGGTCCATCGAGGAGTTGGCGTGATACAGGTGCACCGCCATGCCGCTGCGCTGGGTCGCGTCCCCGTTGCCGCCCAGGGTCCACAGGCCCGCCAGGAAGTCGGTGCCCGGCTCCGGCTCGGGCAGCGGACTCCAGCGCAGCCGGTTGGGGTCAGGCACCGAGTCGGCGAAGGGGGCCGTGCGCAGGGAGCCGTTGGCGGTCCGGGTGAAGGCGGGATGCGCGGCCGACGGGCGGACGCGGTACAGCCAGGAGCGGCGGTTGTGCGCCCGGGGCTCGGTGAAGGCCGTGCCGCTGAGCTGCTCCGCGTACAGGCCGAGCGGCGCGCGCTGCGGTGAGTTGCGGCCCTCGGGCAGGGCGCCGGGCACCGCCTCCGAGGCGTGTTCGTTGCCGAAGCCGGTCAGGTACGTCAGCCCCTCGGCGGTCTTCCGCGCGTCCCCGGTCATGATCGCTCCCTTGCGTCCCGATTCCTATGCAGCACCGTAGGAATGCTGGTGGGTGTGCGCAAGAGGCAGGCGCGCCCTTCACCCGGGGGAGCGCGACAACCAGCCGCCCGGGGGAGCGGGCCCGGCTCCCGGGAAGGCGGACCCGACTCCCGGCCTTCACCGCCACCATGTGTGCAGGCATCATGTGGCCGTGCACCATGTGACATCGCTCCGCCGCACCCCCGTACAGCGGCGCAGCACCGAACGGCTGACCCGCATCCTCGACGCCTGCGCGGCCCTCCTGGACGAGGTGGGCTACGACGCCCTGACCACCCGCGCGGTCGCCGAGCGCGCGGCGGTGCCCATCGGCTCGGTGTACCGCTTCTTCGGCAACAAACGGCAGATGGCCGACGCCCTCGCCCAGCGCAACCTGCGCCACTACGCCGAGCACGTCACCGCCCGGCTGAAGGAGGCGCCGCCCGGGGACTGGCGGGCCGCGATGGACGTCGTCCTGGACGAGTACCTCGGCATGAAGCGCACCGCCCCCGGGTTCGCCCTCGTGGACTTCGGCAACCAGATACCGGTCGGCTCCCGGCGCACGGCGCCCAACACCCGCGTCGCCGACCGGCTCGCCGAACTCGTCGCCGGTTACCTGGGCCGCGTCCCCGACGACGACCTGCGCCGTGTCCTGCTGGTCGCCGTGGAGAGCGCGGACACCCTCGTCCAGCTCGCCTTCCGCGGCGACCCGGACGGCGATCCGGCGATCATCCACGAGACGAGGGAACTCCTGCGGGCCTATCTGGGCCGCGTTCTGGACTGAACCGGCCGCACAGGGCTCCCCACCATGCCTACCGGTCGGTATGCTCGCCTGGGCCGGCACGCCCGTGCCCGTCCGGCAGCGCCGCCGACCCTCCGGGAGGACCCGTGTCCCGCACCGCTCTGCGCATCTGCCCCTTGTGCGAGGCCACCTGCGGGCTGACCCTCACCGTCGAGGGCACCCGGGTCACCGGCGCCCGGGGCGACCGCGACGACGTGTTCAGCAATGGCTTCATCTGCCCCAAGGGCGCTGCCTTCGGTGCCCTCGACGCTGACCCCGACCGCCTGCGCACCCCGCTGGTCCGCGAGAACGGCGAGCTGCGCGAGGCCAGTTGGGAAGAGGCCTTCGACGCCGTCGCGCTGGGCCTGCGCCCGGTCGTGGAGCGGTACGGCGCCGACGCCCTCGGTGTGGTCCTCGGCAACCCCAACGTGCACACCATGGCCGGCGCCCTGTACCCGGCCCTGCTGCTCGGCGCGGTGCGCACCCGCTCCCTGTTCACCGCCTCCACCGTCGACCAGATGCCCAAGCACGTCTCCAGCGGCCTGCTGTTCGGCGACGCCAACGCCATCCCTGTACCCGACCTCGACCACACCGACCACCTGCTGCTGATCGGCGCCAACCCCCTGGAGTCCAACGGGAGTCTGTGCACCGCGCCCGACTTCCCCGGCCGGCTCAGGCGGCTCAGGGCACGCGGCGGCACGCTCACCGTCGTGGACCCGCGCCGCACCCGCACCGCCGCCCTCGCCGACCGCCACATCGCCATCCGGCCCGGCGCCGACGCCCTGCTCCTCGCCGCCATGGCCACCGTGCTCTTCGAGGAGGGGCTGGCCGACCTCGGGGATCTCGCGCCGCACGTCGACGGACTGCCGGAACTCCGCGAGGCCCTCAAGGACTTCACCCCCGAGGCCGTCTCCGGGGCCTGCGACGTCGAACCGGACACCGTCCGCGCCCTCGCTCGTGAACTCGCCGCCGCGCCCACCGCCGCCGTGTACGCCCGCATCGGCAGCTGCACCGTCCCGCACGGCACCCTGGCGAGCTGGCTGGTCGACGTGCTCAACATCCTCACCGGCAACCTCGACCGCCCCGGTGGCGCCCTCTTCCCCCAGGCCGCCACCGACCGCGCCCCCCGTCCCGCGGGCCCCGGCAGGGGCTTCGCACTGGGCCGCTGGCACTCCCGGGTCCGCCGGCTCCCCGAGGCCAAGGGGGAGCTGCCGCTCTCCGCGCTCGCCGAGGAGATCGACACCGCCACCCCCGAGGGCGAACCCGTCCGCGCGCTGATCGTGATCGCCGCGAACCCGGTGCTGTCCGCGCCGGACGGCGCCAGGCTCGACAAGGCCCTGGACTCCCTGGACTTCATGGTCAGTGTCGACCCCTACCTCAACGAGACCTCCCGGCACGCCCATGTCGTGCTGCCCCCGCCCCCGCCCGCGCAGAGCCCGCACCACGACTTCGCGTTCAACACCCTCGCCGTCCGCAACCAGGTGCGCTACACCCGGCCCGCCGTCCCGCTGGAGCCCGGCAGGATGGCCGAGACCGAGATACTCGCCCGGCTGGTCCTGGCCGCGGGCGGCATGCACGGGGCCGCCCCGGACACCGTCGACTCCATGGTCGTCGACCAGACCCTCGGCAAGGCCGTCCAGGACCCCGCCTCCCCGGTCCACGGCCGCGACCCGCGTGAACTCGCCGCCCTGCTCACCGGCGTCGACGGCCCCGAGCGGCGCCTCGACATGATGCTGCGCCTCGGCCCCTACGGAGACGGCTTCGACGCCCGTCCCGACGGCCTCACCCTCGCCCGGCTGCTCGACCACCCGCACGGCATCGACCTCGGCCCGCTGCGCTCCCGACTGCCCCAGCCGCTGAGGACGCGCAGCGGCAAGGTCGAACTGCTGCCCGGCCCGCTGGCCGACGACCTGCCCCGGCTGCGCGAGGCCCTGCGCGAGCGGCCCGTCGGGCTCGTCCTCGTCGGCCGCCGCCATCTGCGCTCCAACAACAGCTGGCTGCACAACGTGCCCGCCCTGACCGGCGGCACCAACCGCTGCACCCTGCACCTGCACCCCGAGGACGCCGAGCGGTTCGGCGTCCGCGACGGCGAGCCGGTGCGGATCAAGGGCGCGGGCGGAGAGGTGACCGCGCCCGCCGAGGTCACCGACACCGTCCGGCCGGGCGTGGTGAGCCTCCCGCACGGCTGGGGCCACGACCGCGACGGCACCCGCCTCGGCCACGCCGGACGCGAACCCGGTGTCAACGTCAACCAGCTTCTCGACGGCACCCTCCTCGATCCCCTGTCCGGCAACGCCGTCCTCAACGCGATCCCGGTCCGGATCGGCCCGGGACGCGTCGGGGAATCCCTGGCGCCGGAAAACTAACACCGCTAGTTTGGTGCGCGGTCACCCCCGAAGACGCCGCGCTCCTGGGAGTCTTCTGGCCGGGCCGCAACGCACGCCACACGCCGGGAGGAAGCACCATGAAGCCGCACGACGGTCTCTACATCGACGGCGCCTGGCGCCCCGCGCTCGGCACGCACGCCGTCGAGGTGATCGACCCCGCCGACGAGCAGGTCATCGGACGCGTCCCGGCCGCCGGAGCCGCCGACGTCGACGCCGCCGTCCAGGCCGCGCGTGCCGCGCTGCCGGGCTGGGCCGCCACGCCCCCGGCCGAGCGCGCCGCGCGGCTGGCCGCCCTGCGGGACGCGCTGGCGGCCCGCGAGGACGAGTTCACCGAGACGGTCACCGCCGAACTCGGCGCCCCCGCCCCGTTCGCGCGCGCCGTGCACGTCGGCCTGCCGCTCGCCGTGGCCGCCTCCTACGCCGAACTGGCCGCCGCCCACCCCTTCGAGGAGCGGGTCGGCAACTCCACCGTCCTGCACGAGCCCGTCGGGGTCGTCGGCGCGATCACCCCCTGGAACTACCCGCTCCACCAGATCGTCGCCAAGGTCGCCCCGGCACTCGCCGCGGGCTGCGCGATCGTGCTCAAGCCCGCCGAGGACACCCCGCTCACCGCCCAGCTCTTCGCCGAGGCCGTCCATGACGCGGGCCTGCCCGCCGGGGTGTTCAACCTGGTCACCGGCCTCGGCACGGAAGCCGGACGGGCGCTTGCCGGGCATCCCGACATCGACATGGTCTCCTTCACCGGCTCCACCGCGGTCGGCCGGGAGATCGGAGCCGCGGCCGGGGCCGGGGTGAAACGGGTCGCGCTCGAACTCGGCGGCAAGTCCGCCAACGTCATCCTGCCGAGCGCCGACCTCGCCAAGGCCGTCGCCGTCGGCGTCGCCAACGTGATGGCCAACTCCGGCCAGACGTGCAGCGCCTGGACCCGGATGCTGGTCCACCGCGACCGGTACGAGGAGGCGGTCGGGCTGGCCGCGGAGGCCGCCGCGAAGTACGGCGACCGCATCGGGCCCGTCGTCAGCGCCCGGCAGCACGCCCGGGTGCGCGGCCACATCGAGCGGGGCGTCGCCGAGGGCGCCCGGCTGGTCGCGGGCGGCGCCGAGACCCCGCGCCAGAAGGGGTACTTCGTCAGCCCCACCGTCTTCGCCGACGTCACCCCGGGTATGACGATCGCGCAGGAGGAGATCTTCGGCCCCGTACTGTGCGTGCTCCCCTACGAGGACGAGGAGGACGCGCTGCGCATCGCCGACGGCACGGTCTACGGCCTCGCGGGCGCCGTCTGGGCCGGGACCGCCGAGGAGGCGGCCGCGTTCGCCCGCCGGATGCGCACCGGACAGGTCGACATCAACGGCGGCCGCTTCAACCCCCTCGCCCCCTTCGGCGGGTACAAGCAGTCCGGGGTCGGCCGGGAACTCGGCGCGCACGGACTCGCCGAGTACCTCCAGACCAAGTCCCTGCAGTTCTAGAGGAGCGCGCGCGATGACCGTACGAGCCGCCGTCCTGCCCGCGGTCGGAGCCGGGCTGGAGATCACCGGCATCGAACTGCCCGAGCCCGGGCCCGGCCAGGTGCGGGTGCGCCTGGCCGCCGCCGGGGTCTGCCACTCCGACCTGTCCCTGTCCGACGGCACCATGCGGGTGCCGGTCCCCGCCGTCCTCGGCCACGAGGGCGCCGGCACTGTGACCGCCGTGGGCGAGGGGGTCGCGGGGCTGCTTCCCGGCACGCCGGTCGTCCTCAACTGGGCCCCCGCCTGCGGGGGTTGCCCGGCCTGCGCGCGGGGCGAGGTCTGGCTGTGCGGCAACGCCCTCGACGGCGCCGCGCGCGTCCACGCGCACACCGCCGACGGCACCGCGCTCCACCCGGGGCTCAACGTGGGCGCGTTCGCCGAGGAGACGGTCGTCCCCGCGGCCTGCGCGCTGCCGCTCCCCGAGGGCGTCCCCCTCACCGACGCGGCCCTCCTCGGCTGCGCCGTCCTCACCGGCTACGGCGCCGTCCACCACTCGGCCCGGGTCCGGCCCGGCGAGAGCGTCGCCGTGTTCGGCGTCGGCGGGGTCGGTCTCGCCACCCTCCAGGCGGCCCGGATCGCGGGCGCGTCCCGCGTCATCGCCGTGGACGTCACCCCGCACAAGGAGGAGCTGGCCCGTGCCTGCGGCGCCACCGACTTCCTGATCGCCGACGAGCGGACGCCGCGCACGATCCGCTCCCTCACCGACAAGCAGGGCGTCGACGTCGCCGTGGAGTGCGCGGGCCGCGCGCGGAGCATCCGGGCCGCCTGGGAGTCCACCCGCCGGGGCGGGCGCACCACGGTCGTCGGCATCGGCGGCAAGGACCAGCAGGTCACCTTCAACGCCCTGGAACTCTTCCACTGGGGCCGCACCCTGACCGGCTGTGTCTACGGCGACTCCGACCCGGCCCGCGACCTCCCCGTCATCGCCGCCCATGTGCGCGAGGGCAGGCTGGACCTGTCCTCGCTGGTGACCGACCGCATCACCCTGGAGGACATCCCGGCCGCCTTCGAGGCCATGCTCGCGGGCCGGGGCGGCCGCGCCCTGGTGGTGTTCTGATACGGGTTCAGCGTCCCCCGTTCCGGGTTCAGCGCACCCGGTCGGGCCGTGGCACCGCGTCCGTCACCCGGGCCGGTGCCGTGCGCCCGCGCGACCGGGCCACGGCCACGCCCGCCAGGCACAGCACACCGCCGCCCAGCATGACCGGACCCGGTACCTCGCCCAGGGCCAGCCAGGACATCACCACCACCAGCGCGGGCACGGCGTACGTCGTCGCGCCCAGCCGGGAGGCGCTGGTGCGGGCCAGCGCGTAGGCCCACGCGGTGAAGGCGAGCGCGGTCGGGAAGACACCGAGGTACACCATGCCCAGCGTGGCCGTCAGCGGCGCGTGAGCGGCCTCCGACACCAGTTGCCCGGCGAACGGCAGGCAGGCCACCGCGCCGACCAGGCAGCCGTACGCCGTCACCTGGAGGGCGCTCGCGCGGGCCAGGGCGGGCTTCTGCGCGACCACCCCGGCGGCGTACGCGACCGCCGCGAGCAGGCAGGCCACCACGCCGAGCACCGAGGAACCGCCGCCGCCGGCCGACATCGACAGGCCCACGACCACCGCGCCGGTGAAGGACACCGCCATGCCCGCCAGCAGCCGGGGCGGCATCGGGTCACCGAGGAACCGGGCGGCGAACAGGGCTATCAGCAGCGGGCCGACGTTCACCACCAGGGCCGCGGTGCCCGCGTCCACCCGCTGCTCGCCCCAGTTCAGGGCGACCATGTAGAAGCCGAACCACAGCACCCCGGACACCAGGATGCCGGGCCAGGCTCCGCGCGGCGGCCACCCCTCGCGCCGTACGGCGCACAGCGCGGCCAGGGTGAGACCGCCCGCGAGCAGCCGGCCGAGCGCGAGCGCGCCCGGCGAGTAGGCGTCCCCGGCGCTGCGGATCACCACGAAGGCGGACGCCCACAGCAGCACGGTGACGCCGGCGGCGGCCGCGGGCAGCAGACGGTGACGCGGACTGAGGTCCATCGGACTCCTCGGATCGGTGGAGGGGGAGACGGGAGGGGGAGGGAAGCGAGGGACGTCAGGCCAGCGCCCGCCGGTCGATGCCCAGCAGGTCCGCCAGCGCGCTCTCCCCGGCGGGCGTCACCCGGATCGCGCGCCCCGTGCCCACGCGCACGCACCAGCCGGTGTCCAGCGCGTACCGGCACAGCGCCGCGCCCGCCGCGCCCCCGAGATGCGGGCGGCGCTCGGTCCAGTCCAGGCAGGAGCGGGCCAGCGGGCGGCGCGTGGAGCGGTCCACGGTGATGCCCGCCTCGCCGAACCAGGCGAGGCCCGCGTCGGTGAGGGCGAACCCGGCGTCCTGGCGCAGCAGCCCGCGCGCGGTCAGCGCGTCGGTGACCGCGATGCCCAGCCGGCCGGCCAGGTGGTCGTAGCAGGTGCGGCCGCGCGCCAGGGCGGACCGGGTGCGGACCTCCCGCAGGGTGCGCGGGACCTGGAGCAGCGCCTCCTGCGGCAGATGCGCCGCGAGATCCTCGACGAGCTGTGCGGTGCGCGGGTCGGCCAGCCGGACGTAGCGGTGCCGCCCCTGGCGTTCCGTCGCGAGCAGGCCGCCGTCCACCAGCCGGTTCAGGTGCCCGGTGAGGGTGGAGGGCGCGACCCGGACGTGCCGGGCGAGCTCCCCGGCGGTCCACGCGCGGCCGTCCAGCAGGGCCAGCAGACAGCCGGCCCGCGTCTCGTCGGCGAGCAGCGCGGCGAGCGAGGCGAGGGCGGTGGCGCACGGTTCCCTGGCGGTCATGTGCACAGCATGCGGTACGGACACTTCGGCGGCCGCCGAATTATGGGAGGGCGCCCGGCTCCGCCTGCCCGTACTGGGCCTCCAGCCCGGCCAGCAGTGCCGCGAGCCCCGTCTCGAAGGCCCGCTCGTCGATCTTCTCCTGCTGCTCGGCGAGGAGGTGGGCCTGGCCGAGGTGGGGATAGTCGGCGGGGTCGTAGGCGCTCGCGTCGTCGACGAAGCCCGCGGCGAACGAGCCGAGCGCGGAGCCCATGATGAAGTACCGCATCAGCGCGCCGATCGAGGTCGCCTGGGCGGGGGACCAGCCCGCGTCGACCATCGCCCCGTACACCGCGTCCGCCAGGCGCAGTCCGGCCGGGCGGCGGCCGGGGCCGTGCGCCAGGACCGGGACGATGTTGGGGTGCTCGCGCAGCGCCGACCGGTAGGAGACGGCCCAGTCGTGCAGCGCCGTCCGCCAGTCCCGGCCGTCCTCGAACATCGACAGGTCGACCTGTGCGCTCACCGAGTCCGCGACCGCCTCCAGGATCTCGTCCTTGGTGCGGAAGTGGTTGTAGAGGGAGGGCCCGCTGACGCCGAGTTCGGCGGCGAGCCGCCGGGTGGAGACGGCCTGGAGACCCTCCGCGTCCACGAGGGCCCGCGCCGTCTTCACGATCCGGTCGGTACTGAGCAGGGGCTTGCGCGGTCGGGCCATGGCGCACATAGTAGGGCTGCGCACGGAAACTAGCAGTGCTAATTTAAATGTACGTCTTTCAAGGGCCTTGCGCGGGGTTCCCGCCGGGGCCGTGTGGGGTGATCGCGTGGTGAACCTGGGCCTGAGCGAGGAACAGGCGGCCGTACGGCAGTTGGCCCGTGACTTCGTGGAGCGCGAGATCGCCCCGAACGCGACCGCCTGGGACCGCGCGGAGGAGGTCGACCGGGGCATCGTGAAGAAGCTCGGCGAGGTCGGCTTCCTGGGGCTGACCATCGGCGAGGAGTACGGCGGCTCCGGCGGCGACCATCTCGCGTACTGCCTGGTCACCGAGGAACTGGGACGCGGCGACTCCTCGGTGCGCGGGATCGTCTCCGTCTCCCTCGGCCTGGTCGCCAAGACCGTCGCCGGGTGGGGGAGCGAGGAGCAGAAGCGGCGCTGGCTGCCGGGGCTGACCTCCGGCGAGCTGATCGGCTGCTTCGGCCTCACCGAACCCGGCACCGGCTCCGACGCGGGCAACCTCACCACCAAGGCCGTACGGGACGGCGAGGACTATGTGCTGAGCGGCACCAAGATGTTCATCACCAACGGCACCTGGGCCGACGTCGTCCTGCTCTTCGCCCGCTCCACCGACGCCCCCGGCCACAAGGGCGTCTCCGCCTTCCTCGTCCCCACCGACACGCCCGGCCTCACCCGCCGCACCATCCACGGCAAGCTCGGCCTGCGCGGCCAGGCCACCGCCGAACTGGTGCTGGAGGACGTGCGGGTGCCCGCCTCCGCGATGGTCGGCGCCGAGGGCAAGGGCTTCTCCGTCGCCATGTCCGCGCTCGCCAAGGGCCGGATGTCGGTGGCGGCGGGCTGCGTCGGCATAGCCCAGGCCGCCCTGGACGCGGCCGTCGGATACGCCGGTGAGCGCGAGCAGTTCGGCACCTCCATCGCCGGGCACCAGCTCGTCCAGGAGCTGATCAGCGACATCGCCGTGGACGTGGACGCCGCCCGGCTGCTCACCTGGCGGGTCGCCGACCTGATCGACCGGGGCGAGCCGTTCGCCACCGAGTCCTCCAAGGCCAAGCTGTTCGCCTCCGAGGCCGCCGTGCGCGCCGCCTCCAACGCCCTCCAGGTGTTCGGCGGTTACGGCTACATCGACGAGTACCCGGTCGGCAAACTGCTGCGCGACGCCCGGGTGATGACCCTGTACGAGGGCACCAGCCAGATCCAGAAGCTGCTGATCGGCCGGGCGCTGACCGGTGTCTCCGCATTCTGAGGCTTTCTGAGTACCGGTACTGAGTACCTCGGCGGATGTGGCCCGCACCGCGTCCGCCGACACTCGTTCCATGAGCGACACACCCGTCAAGCAGCAGTCCACGTCCGCCTTCTACGGCCAGGCCGTCGCCTCCTTCGCCGTCGCCATGACGGCCACCGCGATCGGCGTCTACCGGCTCGAAGCCAGCGCCTGGGTGCGCGGCTTCCTCGCCATCGCCGTCCTCTACCTCGTCACCTCCGCCTTCACCCTCGCCAAGGTGATCCGGGACAGACAGGAGGCCGGCGAGATCGTCAGCAGAGTCGACCAGGCCCGCATGGAGGAACTCCTCACCGCCCACGACCCGTACCGCAAGACCCCCGACCCCCGGCAGCAGTCTCGCTAAGCGGGCGCTCACCTTCGGCGGTATGGTGGTGCTCCGGTCACCGAGGAGGGGCGAGCGATGAGTGCGGCGGAGGAGACGGTCGGCGGCGAGGCCGAGCCGTGGGCGGAGGTCACCCCTGACGCGGCCCGGCGGCTGCTCGTCGCCGCCGTGGAGGCCTTCGCCGAGCGCGGCTACCACGCCACCACCACACGCGACATCGCGGGACGCGCCGGGATGAGCCCCGCCGCGCTCTACATCCACTACAAGACCAAGGAAGAGCTGCTCCACCGGATCAGCCGCATCGGTCACGACAAGGCGCTCGACATCCTGCGCACCGCCGCGCGCGGCGAGGGCACGGCCGCCGAGCGGCTCGCGGACGGCGTCAGCTCCTTCGTCCGCTGGCACGCCGGACGCCGCACCACCGCGCGGGTCGTCCAGTACGAACTGGACGCGCTCGGCCCCGGCGCCCGCGCCGAGATCGTCGCGCTGCGCCGCCAGGTGGACGCCGAGGTGCGCGGGATCATCGAGGACGGCGTGGCCGCCGGCGAGTTCGACGTGCCCGACGTGCAGGGCACCACCCTCGCCGTCCTGTCGCTCTGCATCGACGTCGCCCGCTGGTTCAGCGTCGACGGCCCGCGCACCCCCGACCAGGTCGGCGAGCTGTACGCGGGCCTCGTCCTGCGGATGGTCGGGGCCCGCTGACCCCGGCGCCCGCGCTCCGGGGTCAGAAGTAGTAGCGGGACACCGACTCCGCCACGCACACCGGCTTGTCGCCGCCCTCGCGCTCCACGGTGAAGGCGACCGACACCTGGACCCCGCCCGGTACGTCCTCCACACCGGTGATCACCGCCGTGGAACGCAGCCGGGAGCCGACCGGCACCGGAGCGGGGAAGCGGACCTTGTTGGTGCCGTAGTTGACGCCCATCCGCACGCCCTCGACCGCGATGAGCTGCGGCCCGAACAGGGGGAGCAGGGAGAGGGTGAGGTAGCCGTGCGCGATGGTGGTGCCGAACGGGCCCGCGGCCGCCTTCTCCGGGTCCACGTGAATCCACTGGTGGTCGCCCGTGGCCTCCGCGAACAGGTCGATCCGCTTCTGGTCGACCTCCAGCCAGTCGGTGTGGCCGAGCTGCTCGCCCACGGCCGCCTTCAGCTCGTCGGGGGAGGTGAAGGTCCTCGGTTCTGCCATGATCCCGGCCTCTCGCGTCGCGTGTCTAAGCAACTGCTTAGCATGGTGGTGTGCGCGGCACCTGTCAACGGCTCGGCCCCCTGGCGGGTCGGTAGGCTCGGCACGGTGCCCCAGCTTCCCGAGAAGATCCACGAGCTGACCGTAGGCCAGTTGTCCGCGCGCAGCGGCGTGGCCGTCTCCGCCCTGCACTTCTACGAGTCCAAGGGCCTGATCGGCAGCCGCCGCACCTCCGGCAACCAGCGCCGCTACAGCCGCGACACCCTGCGCCGGGTCGCCTTCGTCCGCGCCGCCCAGCGGGTCGGCATCCCGCTCGCCACCATCCGCGAGGCCCTCGCCGAACTGCCCGAGGAGCGCACCCCGACCCGCGCCGACTGGGCCCGGCTCTCCGAGGCGTGGCGCTCCGAACTCGACGACCGGATCGACCAGCTCAACCGGCTGCGCGACCACCTCACCGACTGCATCGGCTGCGGCTGCCTCTCCCTGGCCACCTGCGTGCTGTCCAACCCCGACGACGTCATCGGCGAACGCGGCGCCGGCTCAAGGTTGTTGCGGGAGAAGTGAGGACTCCCGCACGCACCGGCCCCGTGCCGCTACGCCCCGCGCCGGGCGGCGCCGTACTGGGCCAGTCCCGCCGCCACCAGCCTCCCGTTGGACGGGGCGAGACGGCCGTCGGGGAGGCGCAGGGTGTCCTCCAGGCCGATGCGGGTCGCCAGGCCCCGCCGGGCGGCCAGCCGCAGCACCGGCCAGGCTCCGCCCTCCTCGCCGTGCAGCAGCACGGGGCGGCCGTGGGCCGCGCCCAGCGCGGTCAGCAGGGCGTGCGCCGACACCTCCGCGGCCGCCGGGCCGGGGTCCGTCACCTCCGCCAGCACCCGCAGGACCCGCGGCCCCAGCGGCGAGGCCGCGAAGCGGGCCGCGCCGTCCGTGCCGGACCAGATGCCCGCCTCCACGCCGACACCCCGCGCCAGCAGCAGCCCGGCCAGCTCCCCGGCGCCCGGCTCGTGCCAGTTGACGGAGGCGAAGTCGGGCAGCACCGTCCAGGACCGCACCCGCTCCAGCCGCGCCTCGGGGTCCGGTTCGGCCCACGCGCCGGTGGTCACCCCGACGGGCACCCCGGCCCGCGCGCGCAACGCCGCGACGACGGGCCCGACCACCCGCGCGGACAGGGACTCCCGCCCGCACGGTGTCCGGGGGTGCACATGCACCTCCGTGGCCCCGGCGGCGACGGCCTCCGCCGCCGACCGCGCCAACTCGTCCGGTGTCAGCGGGACATGAGCCCCGTCCGCCGCCGACCTCCCGCCGTTCAGACAGACCTGCACCGTCCCATGGTGCCGTACCCGGTCAGGCCGACATCAGCAGCCGCTCCCGCCGGGCCGAGGCCAGCGCACCGGGTGTGAGCACCGGCCGGGGCACCAGGATGCCGCAGTCCGCGCACACCGGTCCGGCGGACGGCTCGTGGTCCAGGCCGTACCGCCACACCAGCCGTTCGCCGTCGCACACCGGGCACACCGCCCCCGGCTGCCGCTCCAGCGCCCCGGTCAGCCGGTGCAGTACCTCGGCCAGCGGCTCACGGGGGTGCAGCCGCGGGTCGTCGCACCAGGCGACGCCGAAGCCGCCCCAGGTCATCCGGTGCCAGTCGTCCACACTGCCCGGCCTGCGCAGCCCGTCGTGCTTCTCCTTCCTCCGGCGTTCGGCGAACTCCGCCTCGTAGGCCAGCCACACACCGCGCGCCTGCTCCAGCTCCTCCAGCGCGGCCACGAGCCGCACCGGGTCGGGGGAGCGGTCCTCCGGGCCGAAACCCGCCCGTTCGCACAGATGGTCCCAGGTGGCCCGGTGCCCGTAAGGAGCGAACCGCTCCAGGCACTTACGCAGTGAGTAGCGCCGCAGCGCCAGATCGCATCGAGGGTCGCGCACTTGTCTCGCCAGACTTCGGAATCCGGCCATCGCCCTGCACCTCCATCACACCTGTGTCCGCTCTCCGGTCACCTCGGCGTCGCCGTACGGCTCTGGCGCGACGTCGCCGGATAGACGTGTCGCGGGCCGATCCGGCTCCATCCGATTTCCGATGCCCTCCCATAACGCGCTCCGTGTTGACCGCCGGGCACCGGCCTCAGTGGCCACCGAACTTGACGCATGTTCATCTTCGTTCGCGGGGATACCGGCGGTAACGTCCGGCCCACCCCCGTCGGGAGGAGCTGCCATGCCACGGCGCACCCCACGTAACGTGTTGTCCGACAGACTCAGAACTCCTCGCACACTCTCCGGGTTCCTGAAGACGGCGTCGATATGCGTCCTGATCGCCGGTTGTCTCTCACCGCTCGGTCAGGCGGTGGCCGCCACAAGCGCTCCCACCGCCGCGAACGACCACTGTTCCGGCCAGTGTTCGGACATCCTTCCGCCGGGTGAGAACGGCAATGCCACCCTGGCGCAGATCCTGCTCAACCAGGCTTTCGGCACCCAGCCCGCGCACGCCGAGGACCAGCTCGGGCCCTACGCGAATCTCGCCACCGGACACCCCGGCCTGACCGACGCGAAGATCAACAACTTTTTCAACGACGCCTCCTTCGGCGTCCCCGCCGACCAGGTCGCCTCCACCGAGAAGCCCGCCGGGCGCACCGACGTCACGATCGTCCGGGACCGGAAGACCGGCGTGCCGCACATCACCGGCACCACCCGCTACGGCACCGAGTTCGGCGCCGGATACGCCGCCGCCCAGGACCGGCTGTGGCTGATGGACGTCTTCCGGCACGTGGGACGCGGCCAGTTGACCGGCTTCGCCGGCGGCGCCCCCGCCAACCAGGGCCTGGAGCAGGAGTTCTACCGCCAGGCCCCCTACACCGAGGCCGACCTCCAGGCGCAGATCGACAGCGCCGTGGCCAGGAACGGCGAGCGCGGACAGCAGGCCCTCGCCGACGTCGACGCCTACCTCGCCGGCATCAACGCCTACATCGACGCCTCCGACAGCGGCCGTTACTTCCCCGGCGAGTACGTCCTCACCGGCCACAAGGACTCCATCACCAACGCGGGCACCATCGACCACTTCAAGACCACCGACCTGGTCGCGCTCGCCTCGGTCGTCGGCACCCTGTTCGGCTCCGGCGGGGGCGGCGAGGTGAACAACGCCCTCTCCCTGATCGCCGCCCAGTCCAGGTACGGCGTGGAGGAGGGCACCCGCGTCTGGGAGTCCTTCCGGATGCGGAACGACCCCGAGGCCGTCCTCACCCTCCACGACGGCCAGCGCTTCCCCTACGCCACCCGCCCCGACAGCCCCCAGGGCCGCGCCCTGCCCGACGCGGGCTCGGTCACCCAGGAGCCCCTGGTGTACGACCGCACCGGCAGCGCCGCCACCGCCAGGGCCAGGGGCACCTCCACCAGCGCCGCCAAGGACACCCTCAGCTCCGCCCGACGCGGCATGTCCAACGCCCTCGTGGTCAGCGGCGAGCACACGGCCAGCGGTCACCCCATCGCCGTCTTCGGCCCCCAGACCGGCTACTTCGCGCCCCAGCTGCTGCTGCTCCAGGAGATCCAGGGCCCCGGCATCAGCGCCCGCGGCGCCTCCTTCGCCGGCCTGAGCATGTACGTCGAACTCGGCCGCGGCCAGGACTACTCCTGGAGCGCGACCACCTCCGGCCAGGACATCATCGACACCTACGCGGTCGAGCTGTGCCAGGACGACCACCACTACCTCTACCGGGGCACCTGCACCGCGATGGAGCAGGTCGAGCGGAAGAACGCCTGGAAGCCCACCGTGGCCGACGGCACCGCGGCCGGCTCGTACGCCATGCGCGTGTGGCGGACCAAGTACGGGCCCGTGCAGTACCGGGCGACCGTCGGCGGGAAGAAGGTCGCCTACACCACCCTGCGCTCCTCCTACCTGCACGAGGCCGACTCCATCATCGGCTTCCAGATGCTGAACGACCCCGGCTACGTCAAGAGCCCCGAGGACTTCCAGAAGGCCGCCCAGCACATCAACTTCACCTTCAACTGGTTCTACGCCGACTCGTCGCACACCGCGTACTACAACAGCGGCGACAACCCCGTCCGCGCCGCCGGCGTCGACGCCGAGTTCCCGGTGTGGGCCCAGCCGGCCTACGAGTGGCGCGGCTGGGACCCGGCCGCCAACATCGCCGACTACACCCCGGCGAGCGCGCACCCCAACTCCGTCGGCCAGGACTACTACATCTCCTGGAACAACAAACAGGCCGAGGGCTACACCGCCGCGCCCTGGGGCGAGGGCTCGGTGCACCGGGGCGACCTCCTCGACGACCGGGTGAGCAGGCTGGTCGCACAGGGCGGGGTCACCCGGACCAAGCTGGTGCAGGCCATGGCGGACGCGGCCCTGGCCGACCTGCGCGCCGAGGACGTGCTGCCGGGGCTGCTGAAGGTCGTCAACTCCGCGCAGATCAGCGACCCGACGGCAGCCGCGGCCGCGGCCAGGCTCCAGGCGTGGCTGAACGCGGGTGCCAAGCGCACCGAGACGTCGGCGGGGTCGAAGAAGTACGCCGACGCCGACGCGATCCGCATCCTGGACGCCTGGTGGCCGCTGCTGGTGAAGGCCGAGTTCGAACCCGGGCTCGGCAGCGGCCTGTACGGCGCCCTCACCGCCAACCTGCCCGTGGACGAGGCGCCGTCCGCCGGACACGGCCCGACCGGCGCGCACGCCGGGAGCTCCTTCCAGTACGGCTGGTGGAGCTACGTCCACAAGGACATCCGGGCGGTCCTCGGCGAGCCCGTGCAGGGCGGACTCACCCGGAAGTACTGCGGCGACGGCAGCCTCACCGCCTGCCGGGACACCCTGCTCGGCACGCTGAAACAGGCCGCCGGGCTCACCGCCGCCCAGGTCTACCCGGGCGACGAGCTGTGCGCGGCCGGGAACCAGTGGTGCGCCGACTCGATCCAGCAGCGCGCCCTGGGCGGCATCAAGCACGGCAACATCAGCTGGCAGAACCGGCCGACCTACCAGCAGGTCGTGGAGTTCACCTCCCACCGGTGAGCCCGTGAGGGCGGCGGTCCCCGCGCGGGGACCGCCGCCCTCAGCGGTACATCAGATAGCGGGCCCGCACCCGGCGGAAGGCCGCCAGTTCCCCGCGCCAGGCGGCCGCCACCTCCGCCGCCCCGGCCCCGGCGTCGATCATCGTGCGCACCTGCTCCGAACCGGTCAGCTTGTCGATCCAGTTGTCCGGCCGCCACGCGAACCCGCCCCAGGCCCGCTTGGCCGTCACCAGCAGCGCCACCCCGGTCAGCACCGGGTCGAACGCCGCCCGGTCGTGCACATGGAGCTGCACCCCGCCCACCGTCTTCCCCGCGAACTTGGAGAACGTCGGCGCGAAGTACGCCTCGCGGAACCGCACCCCGGGCAGCCCCTCCTCGTCCGCCGCCTCGGCCCAGCGCCCGTCGACCCCCTCCGCGCCGAGGAGTTCGAAGGGGCGCGTGGTGCCCCGGCCCTCCGAGAGGTTGGTGCCCTCGAACAGGCAGGTGCCCGAGTACACCAGCGCCGTGTCCGGGGTCGGCATGTTCGGGCTCGGCGGCACCCAGGGCAGGGCGCAGTCGTCGAAGAACATCCCGCGCCGCCAGCCCGTCATGGCCACGGTCTCCAGCGGGACCGGCTTGTCCAGGAACTCGCCGTTGAACAGCCGGGCCAGCTCCGCCACCGTCATCCCGTGCGCCTGCGCGATCGGCCGCCGCCCGACGAACGTGGCGAACTCCTCGTGCAGCACCGGCCCCAGCGCCGCCCGCCCGGTCACCGGGTTCGGCCGGTCCAGCACCACGAACCGCTTGCCCGCGAGGGCGGCCGCCTCCATGCAGTCGTACAGCGTCCAGATGTACGTGTAGAAGCGGGCGCCCGCGTCCTGGATGTCGAAGACGACCGTGTCCACACCGGAGGCGGTGAAGATGTCGGCGAGCGCCTGGCCGCTCTTGAGATACGTGTCGTAGACCGGCAGCCCGGTCGCGGGGTCGTCGTAGCGCCCCTCGGAGCCGCCCGCCTGTGCGGTGCCCCTGAAGCCGTGCTCGGGGCCGAAGACCGCGGTCAGCCGGACGCGGTGGTCGGCGTGCATCACGTCCACGATGTGCCGGACGTCGCGGGTGACACCGGTCGGGTTGGTGACCACGCCGACCTTCTGCCCGGACAGC
This sequence comes from Streptomyces sp. NPDC046860, assembly GCF_040645115.1. Classification (NCBI taxonomy): domain Bacteria; kingdom Bacillati; phylum Actinomycetota; class Actinomycetes; order Kitasatosporales; family Streptomycetaceae; genus Streptomyces; species Streptomyces sp. NPDC046860. Next base: position 28,742 of record NZ_JBEYXQ010000009.1, read on the forward strand.
GGGGCGTAGCCGTCGGCCGCCAGCCGCTCGAACCCGGTGCGCGGGCCGTGCCCCGCACCGGCGTCCGAGGCGGGTGCCGGGATCGCGGCTCCGACCCCGGCCGTGGCGGTGGTGGCGAGCAGGCTCCGTCTGGACAGCGTCATACGAGGACCTCCCTGAGCGCGGCGGGTGTCATGACCACGGGGACGCTAGCGCCTGGCGGCCCGGCAGGGAACGCGCCGGACCGGGGCCGCCGGGGGATTCCCCTTCCCTCCGGCATACCGACTGGTTAGTCTGGCGCCGCGGCGGCCGGACCGCCGTGTGAGCCGTTGCCTTGAGGAGGCCGCTGGTGGAAGCCGTGCAGGACGCCGGAGTCGTCGTCACCGGGGCGGGCGGAGGGATCGGTGCCGCGCTGGCCCGCCGGTTCGCCGCCGAGGGTGCCCGCGTCGTCGTCAACGACCTCGACGCGGACAAGGCCAAGGCCGTGGCCGAGGAGATCGGGGCGATGGCCGTGCCCGGCGACGCCTCCGGCATCGTCGCCGAGGCCCGCGCGGCGCTCGGCGGCACCATCGACGTGTACTGCGCCAACGCGGGCGTCGCCTTCGAGGACGGGGCCCCCGGTGCCCCCCTGGACGAGCGGTCCTGGGCGGTGTCCTGGGACGTCAACGTCATGGCCCACGTCCGCGCCGCCCACGAACTGCTGCCCGACTGGCTGGAGAAGGGCAGCGGCCGGTTCGTCTCCACCGTCTCCGCCGCCGGACTGCTCACCATGATCGGCGCGCCCTCCTACAGCGTCACCAAGCACGGCGCGCTGGCCTTCGCCGAATGGCTGTCCCTCACCTACCGCCACCGGGGCGTGAAGGTGCACGCCATCTGCCCGCAGGGCGTGCGCACCGACATGCTGGCCGCCACCGGCAGCGCCGGCGACCTCGTGCTCCAGCCGACCGCGATCGAACCGGCCGAGGTCGCGGACGCCCTGTTCACGGGCATCGCCGAGGACCGCTTCCTGATCCTGCCCCACCCCGAGGTGGCCGACTACTACCAGGCCCGCGCGGCCCTGCCCGACAAGTGGCTCGGGGGCATGAACCGCCTCCAGCGGGCCTGGGAGGAGTCCCGCTGACCCGGCCCGGGCCCGGCGCGGCCGCCGCGGGATGGGAAGATCCTCCGGCGGGGGAGCGTTCCCGCGCCAGGTGACGACAGCGACACACGACGAAAGAGGCAGGTGGCGGCAGTGCCCAGGACCACGGACGGAGACGGGACGCCCGTCCCGCGGCGGCTGCTGGACGCCGCGACCCGCCTCTTCGCCGAGCAGGGGTACGACCGCACCTCGGTGCAGGAGATCGTGGAGGCCGCCGGAGTCACCAAGGGCGCGCTCTACCACTACTTCGGCTCCAAGGACGACCTCCTGCACGAGGTCTACGCGCGCGTGCTGCGGCTCCAGCAGGAGCGCCTGGACACCTTCGCCGGCGCCGACGAGCCGGTGGAGAAGCGCGTACGGGACGCGGCCGCCGACGTCGTCGTCACCACCATCGAGAACCTCGACGACGCGATGATCTTCTTCCGCTCGATGCACCACCTGAGCCCGGAGAAGAACAAGCAGGTCCGCGCCGAACGCCGCCGCTACCACGAACGGTTCCGCGCGCTCATCGAGGAGGGCCAGCGCGAGGGCGTGTTCTCCACCGCCACCCCGGCCGACCTCGTTGTGGACTACCACTTCGGCTCGGTGCACCACCTGTCCACCTGGTACCGCCCCAAGGGCCCGCTCACCCCGCAGCAGGTCGCCGACCACCTCGCCGACCTCCTCCTGCGCGCCCTGCGCCCCTGACCGCACGCGTAAGGGGCGCCCGCAACGGCGAGCGCCCCTTACGACCGCCTGCGGGCTACAGGTACTTCTTCAGCTCACGCCGGGCCAGCGAGCGCTGGTGCACCTCGTCCGGGCCGTCCGCCAGCATCAGCGTGCGCGCCCCCGCGTACAGCTCCGCCAGCGGGAAGTCCTGGCTCACCCCGCCCGCGCCGTGCAGCTGGATCGCCCGGTCCAGGATGTCCACCACCGCGCGCGGGGTGGCGATCTTGATGGCCTGGATCTCGGTGTGGGCGCCCCGGTTGCCGACGGTGTCCATCAGCCAGGCCGTCTTCAGCACCAGCAGCCGCAGCTGCTCCACCGTCACCCGCGCGTCCGCGATCCAGTTCTGCACCACGCCCTGCTGCGCCAGCGCCTTGCCGAACGCGGTACGGCCCACCGCGCGCCGGCACATCAGCTCGATGGCCCGCTCGGCCATGCCGATCAGCCGCATGCAGTGGTGGATGCGCCCCGGACCCAGCCGGGCCTGCGCGATGGCGAAGCCGCCGCCCTCCTCGCCCACCAGGTTGGCCACCGGCACGCGCGCGTGGTCGAAGACGACCTCCGCGTGCCCGCCGTGCGAGTGGTCCTCGTACCCGAAGACCCGCATGGCCCGCTTCACGGTCACGCCGGGCGTGTCACGGGGGACCAGCACCATCGACTGCTGACGGCGGATGTCCGCGCCGTCCGGGTCGGTCTTGCCCATCACGATGAAGATCCCGCAGTCCGGGTTCATCGCCCCCGAGATGTACCACTTGCGCCCCGTGATGACGTGCTCGTCACCGTCCCGCTCGATGAGCGTGGTGATGTTGGTGGCGTCCGAGGAGGCCACCTCCGGCTCGGTCATCGCGAACGCCGACCGGATCTCCCCGGCCAGCAGCGGCTCCAGCCAGCGCTTCTTCTGCTCGTCGGTGCCGAACTGCGCCAGCACCTCCATGTTCCCGGTGTCCGGCGCCGCGCAGTTCAGCGCGGTCGGCGCCAGCTGCGGGGAGCGGCCGGTGATCTCGGCCAGCGGCGCGTACTGGAGGTTGGTCAGCCCGGCGCCGTACTCGGAGTCGGGCAGGAAGAGGTTCCACAGACCCTGCCTGCGCGCCTCGGCCTTCAGCTCCTCCACCACCGCCGGGGTGTCCCAGGGGGAGGCCAGCAGCGCCCGCTGCTCCTCGGCGACCGGCTCGGCGGGGTACACGTGCTCGTCCATGAAGGCGAGGAGCCTGTCCCGCAGTTCCTCGGTGCGCGCGTCGAACGCGAAGTCCATCTTTTCTCAGCCTTCCTGAAGGGTGGTCAGTCCGTGGTCGATGAAGACGGGCACCAGATCCCCGATGCGGTCGAAGCCGCGCCCGACCGTCTGGCCGAGGGTGTACCGGTAGTGGATGCCCTCCAGGATCACGGCGAGCTTGAACCAGGCGAAGGCCGTGTACCAGTTGACGTCCGAGACGTCCCGCCCGGAGCGCTCCGCGTACCGCTCGATCAGCTCGGCGGGCGTGGGGTGGCCGGGGGCCTCGGCGGTGGTGGAGACGGGGGAGCGGGTCATGCCGAGCGGCCGGCTGTACATCACCAGCAGGCCCAGGTCGGTCAGCGGGTCGCCCAGGGTCGACATCTCCCAGTCGAGGATCGCCTCGATGCGGTCGCCCTCGCCGATCAGGACGTTGTCCAGGCGGTAGTCGCCGTGCACCACGGCCGGGGCCGGGGAGGTGGGCAGGGAGCGGCCGAGGGCCGCGTGCAGCTCGTCCACGCCCGCCAGTTCGCGGTTGCGGGAGGCGTCGAGCTGCTTGCCCCAGCGGCGGAGCTGGCGGTCCAGGAAGCCCTCGGGGCGGCCGAAGTCGGCGAGGCCCACCTCGGCGGGGTCCACCGCGTGCAGCTCGACGAGCGTGTCCACCAGCGACAGCACCGCGTCCCGGGTGCGCTCCGGGCCGAGCGCGGCGAGCTGGTCCGTCGTGCGGTACGGGGTGCCCTCGACGAACTCCATGACGTAGAACGGCGCGCCGAGCACCTCGTCGTCCTCGCACAGCAGCACCGGCCGGGGGACGGGCACCCGGGTGGGGTGCAGGGCGCTGATCACCCGGTGCTCGCGCCGCATGTCGTGCGCGGTGGCCAGCACATGGCCGAGCGGGGGCCGTCTGACGACCCAGCGCGAGGTGCCGTCGGAGACGGCGTAGGTGAGGTTGGACCGGCCGCCCTCGATCAGCCGCCCGGTCAGGGGGCCCGTCACCAGGCCGGGCCGTTCACGGTCGAGCAGCGCGCGCAGCCGGTCGAGATCCAGTCCGGGCGGGTGGTCGGCGCTCATTCAGCACTCCTACGAAGGGGCGAACAGGGACGCGTCACATGATGCCGACCGGTCGGTATGTCGTCCAGTGTGTTCACCGGAACCGTCCTGTGAGACGGCGTACAGGGGCGGCACGGAGACCGCCCCTAGGTCACCAGTACCGCCGCGCACACCGCCAGCGCCACCGCGCATCCCGTCGCCGCCCACGCCAGGCGCGGTGTCGCCGCGGCCGGCTCCGGGCTCGCCGCCAGGGTGCTGATGCGCAGATGGGCCAGCGCCAGGAAGGCCAGCCAGCACAGGCAGCACAGCAGGCACAGCACCGCCCCCGTCAGCGGACTCGCCGCGCGCACCGCCGCACGCATGGCCAGCACCGCGGTCACCGTGCCCGACAACGTCGTACGCCGCCACGCCAGCCGGGTGCGCTGCGGCTGCAGCCCGGGGTCGCCGGCCGGAGCGGTCCCGGTCATCCCGCCCATCCGGCCAGCACCACCACGACCATCGCCACGGCCACCACCGCGACCAGCAGACTCAGGAGCGCCGGGAACCGGGACACCGGCAGATCCTCGCCCCGCCGCATCGCCTGCTCGCAGCGCACCCAGTGATGCACCGCGCGCAGCGCGCACAGCACCCCGGCGCCCAGCAGCGCCAGCGCCAGCCCCACCCGCCACGCCCAGCGCAGATGCGGCAGGAACTGGTCCACCGCGAAACCGCCGCCGATCAGCGCCAGCGCGGTCCGCAGCCAGGCCAGGAAGGTCCGCTCGTTGGCCAGCGAGAACCGGTAGTCCGGGGTGGTGCCCTCGTCCCGCACCCGTTCGGGCGCGAACCAGAGCCGGGCGTTGCGCACGAATCCGCTCACACGCCGGACCCTACCGGCCCCTCACCCGGCCGCCCGGAACCCCCGCAGCCGCTCGTGCGCGGCCAGTCCGTCCGGCACCCACTCCCACGCGCCGAGCCGCTCGGCCACCTCCTCGTCGGTGAGGAAGGCGTGCCACTGCACCTCCTCCGCCTGCGGCCGCACCGGAAGCTCGCAGCGCACCTCGTACACCGCCGACCACCAGCTCAGCCCCGCCCCGTCCTCGTAGAGGAACTTGAAGAGGAACGCCGGCTCGGGCAGCCCGCTCACCCCCAGCTCCTCCTCCGCCTCGCGCAGCGCCGCCTCGTCGTAGGACTCGCCCGCCCCCACCACGCCGCCGACGAACAGGTCGTACAGCGCGGGGAAGACCAGCTTGGTGGCGGTGCGCCGGTGCACGAAGAGCCGGCCCGCCGCGTCGCGGACCTGGATGAAGACGCAGCGGTGACGCAGCCCCCGGGCGTACGCCTCACCGCGCGGGGCCTGGGTGACGACACGGTCGTGCTCGTCCACGATGTCGAGGATCTCGTCGGCGGGATTCATGCCCGCCATCCAAGCAGCTCAGTTCCGCTGGAGATCCCGCACCGGCCGTTCCTCGGCCGCACCGCACGGCATCGCCGGATGCATCCCCAGCAGCACGATGCCCGCGACGATCGCGGCGAGCCCCGCCGCCTCCCAGGCCAGCGCCCCGGTGTCGGTGTGCAGCCGGTCGCCGAGGAAGCCGACCCCGCACAGGATGCCCGCCAGCGGCTGCGCCGCGGTCAGCGCGGGCAGCGACATCCGCAGGGGAGCCGTCTCGAACGCGCTCTGCACCAGCAGCAGTCCGGTCACCCCCAGCGCCAGCACCGCGTACGGATGCCCGCCGGTGAACAGCTCCGTGAAGCCGCCCTCCCGGAAGCGGATGCTGCTCACCCGGGTCAGCGCGTCCTGCACGCCGTAGAGAAGCCCGGCGGCCGTCGCCAGCAGCACCGGGCTCCACGTGGTCCGCGACCGTTTCGCCCAGCCGGCCAGCGCCAGAGCCACCCCCACCATCACACCGAGGATCAGCCAGTGCCGTACCGGATCGGTGACTGCGGTGCCGCCGCGGGGGCGGCCCGCCAGGATGAACGTGCTCACCCCGCCCGCCAGCAGCACCAGCCCCGTCCAGCCCTGCCGGCCCACCGGCTGGCCGGTCTGCCGGCGGGACAGGGCGAGCGCGAACAGCAGGTTGGTGGCGAGCAGCGGCTCCACCAGCGAGATCTCGCCGTTGCCGAGCGCCACCGCGCCCAGCGCCATGCCGGCCACCATCAGCGCCGTACCGCCCAGCCAGCGCGGCACCCGCATCAGGTCCAGCAGCAGCCGGAAGGAGAGGAAGTCGCCGGGCGGCGCGTCGCGCGCCACGTTCTGCTGGAGCACGAACCCGAACCCCAGGCACCCCGCGGCACCCACGGCGAGGAGGACTACCGGAACGGACACGCTGCGTACCTCGATCATCGGCCGGGCCACGAATGCGTAGTGGCCGACTGTAGCGCCCCACAAGGGCATGACTGGGGAGAGTGCCCGAAACGGCGCACGTTTCGGGGGAACCGTCCGGTCATGTTCCGGTGCCCCGCCCTCCGGCGCCATGGCGTACGCCACAACCGCCGCCCCCCGGACCGGCCTGTCCGGCGCCGACCTGGGCACCTGTGTCCCAAGTGCCCATGCTGCCGCGGTGGTTGAACCCAGCAACACCCTGATTCCGCTTGACGCAAACCAGGGCGGGGAGTTTGCTGTGAGTGATCGGCCGATGGCAGCCCGAAAAACAGGAAGTCCTGCGGTGCCCCTGACCCCGCCCCCGCCCGTCACAGACCGGGCCCCCGCCCCACCGCCCGGCGGCACCGCCCCCGAGCACCCCGGCATCTTCGACGCCGCTCTCGGCGACGCCGAACTCCACGCCGCGCGCGCCGCCCTGTCCCAGGACCGCCCGCACTCCGCCCGCTCGCTGCTGCCGCACACCGGCGACGACTGGGACCGGCGCGGCCACCGCGCCACCGTGCTCGCCGCCGTACCCGGCGCCCACACATGGGCCGCCCACTGGCTGCTCGACGAGCCCGGCTCCGCCGACGCCGCCACCCTGCTCGCCCTGGCCCTGGTCCACCGCGCCCTGGCCGGCCAGGAGGACCCCGGCCGCGCCCGCGCCGCCTGCCGCACCGCCGCCGGGCTGGCCCCCGCCGACCCCACCCCCTGGCTGGGCCTGCTCATGCTGGCCCGCGCCCAGGGCCCCGAGGCGGACCTGACGGCCGCCTTCCAGGAGCTGCGCGCCCGGCATCCCGAGCACCACCACGGCCACCACCTGCTCATCGCCGCCCTCGCCGAACGCCCGCCCGGCGGCCCCGAGTCCCACGAGGCGTACGACGCGGCCGAGCGTGCCGCCGCCGAGGCGCCCGCCGACTCCCCGCTCGCCGTCCTCCCGGTCGTCGCGTACGCCGAACGCCACCGCGTCCTCGCCGCCGCCGGCCTCGCACCGGCCGTCCCCGGCCCCGCCCCCTGCGCCCACTGGAGCGGACCCCGGGCCCGCCGCATCCTCGCGGGCGCCTTCGACTGGTGGCTGGAGTGGGAGCACGACGAACACCCCAGACGCCACATCGACCTCAACCACCTGGCCTTCGCCATGTCCGCCGCCGGCCGCCCCGCCGAGGCCGCCGCCCTCTTCCAGCGCATCGGCCCCCACGCCACCCCCGCCCCCTGGTCCTACACCGGCCAGGCCCCCCGGACCGCCTTCCACCGGGCCCGCGCCCACGCCCTGGCCCTCGGCCGGACCCACGCCACACTGGCCCCGGCGGCCCCGGACGTGCTCGAATGACGACGTGACCCCCGATCCGGACCGGCACACCCCGGCCGAAGCCCCCGACGACCCCGACGCCCACGGCAAGCCCGTCGGCCGCCGCGTCTTCCTCGGCACCCTCGGCCTGGGCGCGCTCGGCGTCGCCACCGCCCCCTGGCTGCAACGCGGCGCCGAACGCACGCTCGGATCGCTCTCCGGACAGGACCCCACCGGACTGAGCGGCCTGCTCCCCAACGGCGGCGGCTTCCGGTACTACTCCGTCGCCGCGTCCGTCCCGCGCAAGAGCCCCGCCGACTACCGGCTCACCGTCGACGGCCTCGTCGACCGCCCGCGCGCCTACACCCTCGCCGACCTGCGCGCCCTGCCCCGCACCCGGCTGACCAGGGACGTCCAGTGCGTCACCGGCTGGCGCGTGCCGAAGACGCCCTTCGAGGGCGTGCGGCTGGACGACCTGCTGGAGGCGGCCGGAGTGCGCCGCACCGCGAAGGCCGTCCGCTTCACCTGCTTCGACGGCACCTACACGGAGAGCCTCACCCTCGACCAGGCCCGCCGCCCCGACGTCCTGGTCGCCCTGCGCATGCAGGGCGAGGACATCGGCCACGACCACGGCGGCCCGGTCCGCCTGTACGTCGCCCCGATGTACTTCTACAAGTCCGCCAAGTGGCTCTCCGGGATAACCGTCACCGACCACGTCCAGCCCGGCTACTGGGAGACGCGCGGCTACGACGTCGACGCCTGGGTCGGCCGATCGAACGGACGGACCGATGACCCTACGAGCTGACGCCCCGGCACCCGCCGCGGCCCGCGTCCGCCGCTTCACCCCCGCCGAACGCTGGGTGCACCGCACGACCGCCGCCCTCATGGCCGTCTGCGTCCTGACGGCCGCCTGCCTGTACGTGCCCCAGCTCGCCGTCCTGGCCGGACGCCGCGAACTCGTCGTACGCGTCCACGAATGGGCCGGACTCGCCCTGCCCCTGCCGGTCCTGCTGGGGCTCGCCTCCCGCGCGTTCCGCGCCGACCTCGGCGCCCTCAACCGCTTCGGCCCGCACGACCGGCGCTGGCTGCGCGCCGCCCTGCGCCGGGACAAGCGGTACACGGAACGCCCCGCGGGCAAGTTCAACGCGGGGCAGAAGCTCTACACGGCCTGGATCGCCGGAGCCGTCCTGGTGATGCTCGGCACCGGCCTGCTGATGTGGTTCACCCACCTCGCCCCGCTGGTGTGGCGCACCTCGGCCACCTTCGTCCACGACTGGCTGGCCCTCACCGCCGGAGTGGTCCTCGCCGGACACATCGGCAAGGCGCTCGGTGACCCCGAGGCGCGGCGGGGACTGCGCACCGGCACCGTGAGCCGGGAGTGGGCTCAGCGGGAACACCCGCTGTGGCGCCGCTGAGCGCGGAAGAGCGTCAGAGCACGCGGACGCGTCAGAGCACGCTCGTCATGCCGCCGTCGACGTAGAGCACCTGGCCGGTGACGAAGTCGGCGGCGGGGGAGACCAGGAACAGCAGCCCGCCGACCAGGTCCTCGGTACGCCCCCAGCGCCCGGCCGGGGTCCGCCCCCGCACCCACGCGCTGAACTCGGCGTCCTCGACCAGCGGCCGGGTCAGCTCGGTCTCGATGTAACCGGGCCCCAGCCCGTTGACCTGCACGCCCCGCGGACCCCAGTCCGCGCACATGCCCTTGGTGAGCATCTTCAGCGCGCCCTTGGCCGCCGCGTACGGCGCGATGCCGGGGCGGACCACCTCGCTCTGCAGCGAGCACACGTTCACGATCTTGCCGCGCCCGCGCTCGGTCATCCGCCGGGCGGCCTCGCGCCCGGTGAGGAACGCGCTGGTCAGATTGGTGTCGAGAACGCGGTGCCAGTCGGAGTCGGTGAACTCCAGCAGCGGCGCCCGCAATTGCATCCCCGCGTTGTTGACGAGGATGTCGAGCGGGCCCACCCGCTCCTCGACCCCGGCGATCCCGGCGGCCACGGAGGGACCGTCGGTCACGTCGAACACCGCCGTGTGCACCCGGTCGCCCGGCAGTTCCGCCGCGGCCCGCGCGAGGCGCTCACCGTCACGTCCGTTGAGGACCACGGTGCAGCCCGCCTCGGCGAGACCACGGGCCAGGGCGAGTCCGATGCCCCGGCTGGAACCGGTGACCAGGGCCGTACGGCCGCTGATGTCGAAGAGAGGGTGAGCCGTCATCGCCGTACCGCCCCTAGATGATCAGGGACAGCAGCAGGACCAGGCCGCCGGCGACCACCGAGATGATGGTCTCCATCACCGACCAGGTCTTCACCGTCTGGCCGACGCTCAGCCCGAAGTACTCCTTCACCAGCCAGAAGCCGGCGTCGTTGACATGGCTGAAGAAGAGCGAACCGGCACCGATGGCCAGCACCAGCAGGGCCGTGTGCGTCGTCGACATGTCGGCGGCCAGCGGCGCGACCAGACCGGCGGCCGAGACCGTCGCCACCGTCGCCGAACCGGTCGCCAGCCGGATCGCCACCGCGATCAGCCAGGCCAGCAGCAGCGCGGGGATGGACCAGTCCTTGGAGATCTCCAGGATCATCTGGCCCACACCGCAGTCGATCAGCGTCTGCTTGAAGCCACCGCCCGCGCCGACGATCAGCAGGATGCCCGCGATGGGCATCAGGCTCTTCTCGACGGTCTGCTGCAGACGGCCCTTGGTGAAGCCCGCCGGGCGGCCCAGGGTGAAGAAGGCGAGGATCACCGCGGCCAGCAGCGCGACCAGCGGGGAGCCGACCACGTCGAAGACCCGCTGGGTCATGTTCGCCGGGTCGTCCACGACGATGTCCACCAGGGCCTTGGCCAGCATCAGCACCACCGGCAGCAGCACGGTGGCCAGCGTGGCGCCGAAGCCCGGACGGCGCTCCAGGCTCTCCGAGGCGCGCTCCGGGATCATCCGGTCGGGCACCTGCACGTCCACCCAGCGGGCGGCGACCTTCGAGAACAGCGGACCGGCGATGATCACGGTCGGGATGGCGACCACGATGCCGAGGGCCAGCGTCACACCCAGGTTGGCCTTGACCGCGTCGATGGCGACCAGCGGGCCGGGGTGCGGCGGGATCAGGCCGTGCATCACGGACAGACCGGCCAGCGCCGGGATGCCGATGCGCATCAGCGAGTAGTTGCCGCGCCGGGCGACCATGAGCACGACCGGGATCAGCAGCACGATGCCGACCTCGAAGAACAGCGGCAGACCGATCACGGACGCGATGAGCACCATGGCCCACGGCATCGCACGGCCGCCCGCCTTGGCGAGGATCGTGTCGACGATCTGGTCCGCGCCGCCGGAGTCGGCGAGCAGCTTGCCGAGGATCGCGCCCAGCGCGATCAGCACACCGACACCGGCGACCGTGCTGCCCAGACCGGTCGTGAAACTCACGATGGCCTTGTCGAGCGGCGCGCCCGCCGCCGCGCCCAGCACCAGCGAACCGATGGTCAGGGCGAGGAAGGCGTGGAGCTTGAACTTGGTGATGAGGAAAACGATGACGGCGATGCCCGCCAGGACGGCTATGCCCAGCTGGGCGTGGCCTGCCGAGGTGATCGGCTGGACGGTGTCCGCTGCCAGCATCTCGACGCTGAGTCTGGTCACGGGATTCCCTTGCAGATACGGGGATTCGGGGGAACTGAGGGGGTGCAGCGAGGGGTGCTACGCGGAGGCGGCGGCGTACGCGGCGAGAGCCTCGGCCGCGCGCTCGGTGATCTCCTCCGGCGAACCGCTGACGTCGACGGCGACTCCCGCCTCGTCGGCTTCCAGCGGCTGCAGCGTGGCGAACTGGGAATCCAGCAGCGCCGTCGGCATGAAGTGGCCCTGGCGCTGGGACATGCGGCCCTCGATGAGCTCACGGTCACCGGTCAGGTGGACGAACACGGCGCCCGGGGCCTCGGCCCGCAGCCGGTCGCGGTAGGACCGCTTCAGCGCCGAGCTGCTCACCACCCCGCCGAGGCCCGCCCGGCTCTGCGCCCAGCGCCCGATGGCGTCGAGCCACGGCCACCGGTCGGCGTCCTCCAGAGGGGTCCCGGCCGACATCTTGTCGATGTTGGCCTGGGGGTGGAAGTCGTCGCCCTCGGCATACGGGACGCCCAGCCGGGCGGCGAGCAGGGGACCGATCGTGGTCTTGCCCGTCCCGGCGACGCCCATCACGACGACGACCTGGGGGGTGCGCATGACTTGCCTCGCTGTCTTCTTCGACATCGACGCCGAACTCCGGCGTCGCCACACTGAAACCTATTAGGTACGACAAATTCAAGTGCCTGTGACATATAAGTCTGACTTTTTGTGTCTGTGATCCAGGCCGTACGCTGAGTGCATGAGCACACCGGGCCGGGGGCTGCACGGCCGCGTACTGGACACCCTCGGCCCCGCGATCACGGCGGGCGAGTACCCGCCGGGAAGCGTGCTGCGGACCGACGAACTGGCGCAGTCCTTCGACGTCTCCCGATCCGTCATGCGTGAGGCCGTGCGGGTCCTGGAATCCATGCACCTGGTCGCCTCCCGCCGCCGGGTAGGCGTCACCGTGCTCCCCAAGCACGAGTGGAACGTCTACGACCCGCAGGTCATCCGCTGGCGCCTTCAGGGGGCCGACCGCCCGCACCAGCTGCGCTCGCTGACCGTGCTGCGCTCCGCGATCGAACCCGTCGCCGCGGGCCTCACCGCCCGCAACGCCACCGCCGAGCAGTGCGCCGAACTCACCGAGTGCGCCCTCGGCATGGTCGCCAACTCACGCGGTCACAAGCTGGACCAGTACCTGATCCACGACATCGCCTTCCACCGGATCATCCTCACGGCCTCCGGCAACGAGATGTTCGCCCGCCTCGGGGACGTCGTCGCCGAGGTCCTCGCCGGCCGCACCCACCACGACGTGATGTTCGCCGACCCCGACCCGCCGGCCGTCACCCTGCACGTCCGGGTCGCCGAGGCCGTCCGCGCCGGGGACGGCGTCCGCGCCGAGGAACTGACCAGGGAGATCACCATGGGCGCGCTCCAGGAGCTGGACATCCTGGTGCCGTAGGGCTTCAGTCCTCGAGGAACTCCCCGTCGACGTACACCCACGCCCCCTCCACCCGCTCGAACCGGCTCCGCTCGTGCAGCGAACCGCCCCGGTAGGAGGCCCGGAACGTCACGGTCCCCGTGGTGTGGAAGGCGGACCCGTCGCCGGTGTCCAGGATCTCCAGCCCCGTCCACCGCATGCCCGGGTCCAGGTCCAGCCGGGCGGGCCGGGTGCGCGGATGCCAGGTCCGCACCAGATAGCCCGCGTCCCCCACCACGAAGGCGCTGTACCGCGACCTCATCAGCGCCTCGGCGCTGGGCGCGGCGGCCGCCCCCGAGTGGAACCGCCCGCAGCAGTCGGCGTAGGCGCCCGGCAGCCCGCAGGGGCAGGAGGCGGGAGCGGCGGTACGGGAGGGGGTGCGGGAGGTGCGTCGGGCCATGCGGGCCATTGTGCCGGACCGCCCGGGGGCCGGGGAAAGCAGAAGGACCCCTGATCCACAGGGGTCCTTCAGTGGTGTCCGAGGGGGGACTTGAACCCCCACGCCCGATAAAGGGCACTAGCACCTCAAGCTAGCGCGTCTGCCATTCCGCCACCCGGACAAGGTGTCTGTCGTGCGGGGTGTTCCCCGCGGCGACGAAGGAAACATTACCAGGCTTTCGGGGGTGTCCGATCACCCCCTGCCCCGGCCCCCGCCGTGTGAACGCACGGTGGCGGGGTGGACGCGTACCGGCCGTGCGGGGGGAGGATGGGGGAGACCCACCAGCAGTGACAGCGGGAGGAAACAGCGTGAGCGAGACGGACACGGCCAAGGGCGTCACCGGTGAGGACGAGGTCGTGGACCTCTGCCGCGAGCTGATCCGGTTCGACACCAGCAACTACGGCGACCACTCGGGGCCCGGCGAACGCGCCGCCGCCGAGTACGTCGCGGGGAAGCTCGCCGAGGTCGGCCTTGAGCCCAAGATCTTCGAGTCGCACCCGGGGCGCGCCTCGACCGTCGCCCGCATCGAGGGCGAGGACCCGTCCCGGCCGGCCCTGCTGATCCACGGCCACCTGGACGTCGTGCCGGCCAACGCCGCCGACTGGACCCACGACCCCTTCTCCGGCGAGGTCGCCGACGGGTGCGTGTGGGGGCGCGGGGCCGTCGACATGAAGGACATGGACGCGATGACCCTCGCGGTCGTCCGTGACCGGCTGCGCAGCGGGCGCAAGCCCCCGCGGGACGTCGTCGTCGCCTTCCTCGCGGACGAGGAGGCGGGCGGCACCTACGGCGCGCGCTACCTCGTCGACAACCACCCCGAGCTCTTCGAGGGGGTCACCGAGGCCATCAGCGAGGTCGGCGGGTTCTCCTTCACGGTGAACGACCAGCGGCGGCTCTACCTGATCCAGACGGCCGAGAAGGGCATGCACTGGATGAAGCTGACCGTGGCCGGCACCGCCGGGCACGGCTCGATGATCCACCGCGACAACGCCATCACCGAGCTGTCCGAGGCGGTCGCCCGCGTCGGCCGCCACAAGTTCCCGGTCCGGGTCACCAAGACCACCCGTGCCTTCCTGGACGAACTCGGCGACGCTCTCGGCACCGAACTCGACCCCGAGGACATGGAGTCGACCCTCGCCAAGCTCGGCGGCATCGCCAAGCTCATCGGCGCCACCTTGAGCAACACCGCCAACCCGACGCAGCTGAACGCCGGTTACAAGGTCAACGTGATCCCGGGCGAGGCCACCGCGCACATCGACGGACGCTTCCTGCCCGGCCACGAGGAGGAGTTCCTCACCGACCTCGACCGGCTGCTGGGTCCGAACGTGCGCCGCTCGGACGTCCATGCGGACAAGGCGGTCGAGACCAGCTTCGACGGCGCCCTCGTGGAGGCCATGCAGTCCGCACTGCTGGCCGAGGACCCGATCGCGCGTGCGGTGCCGTACATGCTCTCCGGCGGTACGGACGCCAAGTCGTTCGACGACCTCGGCATCCGGGGCTTCGGCTTCGCGCCGCTCAAGCTGCCGCCGGAGCTGGACTTCGCCGGAATGTTCCACGGCGTGGACGAGCGGGTTCCGGTCGACGGGCTGCAGTTCGGGGTGCGGGTGCTCGACCGGTTCCTCGACGCCTCCTGAACCCGTAGGTGACGGGGAATCAGGCAGGCGTGCGAGATCGACTGAGAAGAGTGAATGCGACGATAAGCTCGTAGCTCGATTAGCTCCTCCTCGTTACAGGTGATGCGACCCCGCACCTTGGGGCCGCGTTTCCAACTAGGAGGAATAATGATCAAGAAGGTCGTCGCCGCCGCGGTCGCCACCGGTGGACTCGTTCTCGCGGGCGCTGGCATGGCCGCCGCCGACGCGGGTGCCAACGGTGCCGCCGTGGGTTCGCCCGGCGTCCTGTCCGGCAACGTGGTCCAGGTGCCGGTGCACGTCCCGGTGAACGTCTGCGGCAACACGGTCAACGTGATCGGGCTCCTGAACCCCGCCTTCGGCAACACCTGCGTCAACGACTGACGTCAGCGGTTCGAGGGGCGTCTTCAGCGAACCGTCGGCCCCGGAGCGCATCTCACGCGCTCCGGGGCCGACCGGTCTCGCACCCAGTCGAAGCAGGGAAATCCCAGGGGGGATCAGAACATGCGACAGGGCACCCGCAAGGGCCTGATGACCATGGCGGCCGCGACCGGAGTGATCGCCGCCGCCAGTGGATACGCACACGCCGACTCGGGCGCGGCCGGCTCCGCCGCCCGCTCGCCCGGCGTACTGTCCGGCAACACCGTGCAGGCCCCGGTCCACGTACCGGTGAACGTCTGCGGCAACACCGTCGACGTCGTAGGACTGCTCAACCCGGCCGCGGGCAACGCCTGCGGCAACGGGGCGCGAAGCGGTTCCGGGGGCGCGCACGCCGGTGGCCGCACCACCGACTCGCCGGGCATCGGCTCCGGCAACACCGTCCAGGCGCCGATCGACATCCCGGTCGACCTGTGCGGCAACAGCGTCGACGTGATCGGCGTGGGGAACGCGGCGGCGGGCAACCGCTGCGGGGGAGGCGGCCACGGCCGCGACCACCAGAACCCGCCGGGGAACCCGGGCACGCCGGGCCACCCGGGGAATCCTGGTACGCCGGGACACCCGGGCCACCCCGGCCAGCCGGGCCACCCGGGCCACCCGGGCACGCCCGGACATCCGGGCCAGCCGGGCACGCCCGGACATCCGGGGAACCC
This sequence comes from Streptomyces sp. NPDC046860, assembly GCF_040645115.1. NCBI lineage: Bacteria > Bacillati > Actinomycetota > Actinomycetes > Kitasatosporales > Streptomycetaceae > Streptomyces > Streptomyces sp. NPDC046860. The sequence continues at coordinate 44,674 of NZ_JBEYXQ010000009.1, forward strand.
GGGCCACCCCGGTCACCACGGGGACGAGCCGTGTCCCCCCGGCCACCACGGCCACCACCCCGGTCACCCGGGCAACCCGGGTACGCCCGGACACCCGGGCACGCCTGGGAACCCCGGTACTCCGGGGAATCCAGGTACGCCCGGCAATCCCGGGACGCCGGGGAATCCCGGAAACCCCAGCACTCCCGGAAACCCCGGTACCCCGGGCAAGCCCGGCCAGCCGGGCGGACCCGGTGCGCCCGGCAAGCCCGCCACCCCCGCGAACCCGGCCGCGCCGTCCACCCCGGCCGGCCCCACCACCCCGTCCACCGGCGGTGGCCACACCCCGCAGGGGGCCTCCCAGGCCGGGTACCAGGGCGGCGCCTCCGCCGGGGGCCAGCTCGCCCACACCGGTGGTGACCTGCCGCTCGGCCTCGCGCTGTCGGCCGGCGCCGGCGCGGTGCTCGCGGGCGCGGTCCTGTACCGCAAGGCGCGCAACGCTGCCTGATCCCGGAGCGTGACCGAGACCGGAGCGGGCCCCTGCCGTACACCCGGCGGGGCCCGCTCCGATCAGTGTTCGACTCGCGCGCCCTCACCACGTGGCCCGCACCTGGCGGATGATCCGCCGGCGCAACCGCACCCTGCGGCTGCCGTCGCGCATCAGGCTCAGTCGGTCCAACTCCCAGTGTCCGTACTCGGCATGGTCCGTGAGTAGACGCGTGGCCTCCTGGCGGGACACCCCGCGGGGGACGTACACGTCGACGAATTCGTATTCCGGCATCGCATCTATTGTGCGGGCTGGTGCCCGGTACGGATAGCGTCTGCACTATGTCTGATGCTGCGCAGCCCACCGCTGCCGAGGTACGCGCCGCCGCCGAGGCGGTCAAGACCGCGCTCGACCGTCACCTGGCGGCCGTCGAACGCAGGACGGGTGACGACGACTCGGCCGTCCACGAGGCGTTCAATCAGCTTGCGGCGGCCGGCGAGGTGTACGACGAGCTGCTCTACGACCGCTACGACGAGGTCACCCCCTTCGAGATCCCCGGCGCCGACGACGCGCTGCCGCCGTACGCGGGCCCGGAGGAGCCCCACGCCGTCAGCGTCCTGATCCGCCGCGACTACACGGTGGCCGAACCCCGGCGGCTGCTGGCCCAGGCCCAGCGGGTGGAGGCCGCGGAGTTCGAGGAGACCCTCACGGACGACGACACCGCGACCACGGTGCCGGGCGCGCTCGGCATCCTGTTCGGCGAGTACGAGCCCGACGAGATCGCCTCCCGGCACCGGGAGTTCGGCCTCGAGGAGGGCGACTCCACGCTCTGGGTCACCGCGGCCGAGGAGGCGCCCGAGCCCGGCGAATGGCTGGGCGCGCCCTTCGAGGACGCCGACCCCCAGCAGGTGATCTGCCGCTTCGACGTCAGCGCCGTCTTCGACCGGGACGACAGCGACGAGCCGCACGAGGCGCACGAGCAGGACGACGACGCGGAGCCCGACGACCACGACCGGTGACCTGGCGGCGGTGAACGCGGACGAAACAGCGGTGCCGTACCGGAGCCCTCCGGTACGGCACCGCCGTTTCTGCGTGTCGGCCGCTCAGCCCGCCGGGGTGAGCTGGACCTCCAGCAGCGTGCGCAGCCGGGTCGTCCGCGGCTTGGCCACGCCCTCCGCGACCGCCCTGGGCAGCGCCTGCTCCACGCCGTGCACCACGGACAGATGCCGCTCGGCCCGGCCGAACGCGGTGTACACCCACGGCCGGGTCAGCATCCCCGCCGCGTCACCGGGCAGCACCACCACGGCGGCGGGCCAGCGGCCGCCCACCGCCTGGTGCGCGGTCACCGCCCAGCCGTGCCGCACCCGGCTCTCCACCAGCTCCCTGGGCACGACCACGGGCGCGCCCGCGCACTCAAGGTGCAGTCCCGCCTCGTCCGCCCGCACCACCCGGCCCGGCACCGGACGGCCCGGCGCGGGGGAGTGCACGATCCGGTCGCCGGGGTCGAAGCCGCCGAAGCGGCCCGGGCCCGGGTTCAGCCGCTCCTTCAGGACCGTGTTGAGCGCGCGGGTGCCCGCGGCGCCCCCGTGCCCCGGAGTGATCACCACCGTCTCCTCCGGCGGGACCCCGAACGCGCGCGGCACCGAGTCCGCCACCAGCTGCACCGTGCGGTGCACGGCCTCGCCCGCGTCCCGCACCGGGACGATCACGACCTCCTTGCCGGGCGCCTCGACCTGGTTCAGCTCACCCACGCCGATGCCCGAGACCAGTTCGCCGAGCGGACCGGGGTCGGGGACGCGGGAGGCGACGCGCGGGCAGGCGGACACGGCGAGCAGGTCGGCGAAGACCCGGCCGGGACCGGTCGACCACAGCACCGCCGGGTCACCGCTGAGCAGCAGCCGCGCACCGTCCGGCAGCGACTCGGCCAGCATCGCGGCGCCCTCGACGTCCAGCTGGGGCGCGTCCAGCACGATCAGCAGATCGAGGTCCAGCGCGCCCTCCGCGTCCCGGCCGGGGCCCGACGCGCCGGACAGCAGGCCCGCGACGGTGCCCACGGCACCCGTGCCCGGCTCCTCGCCGAGGTGCGCGGCGAAGCGGCGCGCTCCGTCGGGGGTGTGGCAGACCGCGAACGCGCGCAGACCCGCCTCGCGGGCGGCGCCGAGCAGCGCGGCGGGCTCGGCGCGGGCCGCCTCGCCGCCGGTGTGCAGCACCAGGCCGTGCCCGGCGACCTGGCGGGCCAGCTCGGCCGCGCCGCCGCTCAGGGCCGCCGCGGCGGCCTCCCAGGGCTCGGCGGTCTCCTTGCCGGCCGAGTTGACCAGCCGGGCCAGCGTGTCCGCGAGGCTCTCCTCGGCGAGCGCGTACCGCTCCAGACCCGCCAGCACGCGGACCGGGACCTCCTCCACGGTCTCCTCGCCGTCGTCCGCAGCCGCAGCCGCAGGGGCGGCGGGCTGGGCTCCCGGCTCCAGGGCGTCCTGGAAGACCAGCGCGTCGCCCTCGGCCAGCGCGCTCTGCACGGCCTCGTCCGGGTCCGGCACGCCCCGCTTGCCCAGGGCCTCGACGAGCGCGGGGAGGTCCAGCGCGGTGTGCCCGGCCAGGGCCGCCTGCTCCAGCAGCCACACCGTCAGCGCGCGTCCGCGCCGCTCGTCGTCGGGACGGCACTCGGCGCCCAGCAGGGCCCGCGCGAAGCCGTCGGCCTGCTCCGGGCGCACGCCCGCCACCCGCAGCAACTGCCAGGGATCGGCCGACAGCGCCTCCTCGGCGCCCTCGCCCAGCGCCGCCGCCACCTGGGCCGCCAGGCCCTCCGGCGCCCCGCCCCGGGCGAGCACCGCGCGCACGGACCCCACGGCCTCGGCGTCCGGCGCCGGAGCCGCCCGGACGGGCTCCGGGCGCCGCACGGGTTCGGGCGCGGGACGGCGCGGGGCCGGAGCGGGCTCCGTGAACGCCGGCGCGACCGGCTTCTCCCCGCTCTCCACCGCCCGTACGGCGGCCAGCAGGTCGGCCGCCGTACCGCTCAGCTTGCCCCCGCTCGCCACGGGACCCTGCCGCTCGGCCTTGCGCCGGGCGATCCGGTCCCGCTCCACCCGCTGGGCGGCCAGCTCGGCCGCCGCCTCGGAGCGCGCGCCCGCGCCCTCGGCGGCCTCCGGAGTCCCGGCGTCTTCGGATGCCTCGGTGTCCTCGGTGTCCTCGGTGTCCTCGGAGTCGTCGGTGTCTTCGGAAGCCTGGCTGTCCTCGGTGTCCTCGGTGGCGGTGCCCGCCTCGCCGGCCGGCGCCTCCGCGTCTCCGGCACTCTCGCCGGACGATGCCGGGCCGGCCTCTGCCGCTGCGCCGGAGGTGCCCTCGGCCGGGGTGGCGCCGTCGGTGTCCGCGGCGGCCGCCTCCGCGCCGCCGGCAGGCGTCTGCTCCGTGGTCACAGGGTGCTCCAGTCGTGATCGGGATAGCGGTGCACGGGCGCCGACACGTCGTCCAGCGCCCGGCAGATCTCGTCAGGAAGACTAAGCGCCTCCACCGACAACGCCGCCGCGAGCTGCCGTGCGTTGCGCGCGCCGACCACCGGTGCGGTCACGCCCGGACGGTCGCGGACCCAGGCCAGGGCCACCTGGAGCGGGGTGACCGCGAGCCCGTCGGCGGCCGTGGTCACCGCGTCCACGATGCGGCCGGCGGTGTCGTCCAGATACGGCTCGACGAACGGCGCCATGTGCTCGGAGGCGCCGCGCGAGTCCGCCGGCACGCCGGTCCGGTACTTCCCCGTCAGCACCCCCCGGCCCAGCGGGGAGGAGGGCAGCAGCCCGATGCCGAGGTCCAGAGCCGCGGGCAGCACCTCGCGCTCGATGCCCCGCTGGAGCAGGGAGTACTCGAGCTGGGTCCCGGCCAGCCGGGTGCGGATGCCCGGAGCCGCGAGCTGCCAGGTGGCCGCCTTGGCGAGCTGCCAGCCGCAGAAGTTCGACACTCCCGCGTACCGGGCGCGGCCGCTGCTCACCGCCAGGTCCAGCGCCTGGAGCGTCTCCTCCAGCGGGGTGTCGGGGTCGTGGCAGTGGATGTGCCACAGGTCGACGTGGTCGGTGCCCAGGCGCTCCAGCGAGGCGTCCAGGGCGGCGAGCAGATGCCCCCGCGAGCCGTCGGCCCGGCGCTCGGGGTCCGGCACGCTGCCCGCCTTGGTGGAGATCACCAGGTCCTCGCGGGGCACCAGGGAGTCCGTCAGCTGTCCGAGCAGGTATTCGGCGGCCCCGTCGCCGTACACGTCCGCGGTGTCGACGAGGGTGCCGCCCGCCTCCCAGAACGTCTTCAGCATGTCCGCGGCGTCGTGCTCGTCGGTGTCCCGGCCCCAGGTGAGGGTGCCGAGTCCGATCCGGGACACGCGCAGGCCGGTACGGCCGAGATGCCTCTGCTCCATGTGCGCGAGATTACTGGCCAGAGGTGGTGCCGTGGGTTGCCTGTGGACAACGTGGAGACCGGCCCGCGTGCCCCACCGGACACCCGAGGGGGGTGGGCCGCGCGGGAATGGGTCGCTAAGGTCGGCCGCGGAACGTTACTTGCGAGTAAGGGGATCGGTCATGCAGCTCGGGATCAACCTCGGCTACTGGGGCGCCGGGATGGACGGGGACAACCTCGCCGTGGCGCAGGAGGCAGACCGGCTCGGCTACAGCGTCTGCTGGGCCGCCGAGGCGTACGGCTCCGACGCCGCCACCGTGCTGAGCTGGGTCGCGGCCCGCACGGAGCGGATCGACGTGGGCTCGGCGATCTTCCAGATCCCGGCCCGCCAGCCCGCCATGACCGCGATGACCGCGGCCACCCTCGACTCCCTCTCCGGCGGCCGCTTCCGCCTCGGCCTCGGCGTCTCCGGCCCGCAGGTCTCCGAGGGCTGGTACGGCGTCAAGTTCGACAAGCCGCTCGCCCGCACCCGCGAGTACGTCGAGATCGTCCGCAAGGCGATGACCCGCGAGCGCCTGTCGTACGAGGGCGAGCACTGGACGCTGCCGCTGCCCGGCGGCCCCGGCAAGCCGCTGAAGCTGACCGTGCACCCCCAGCGCGAGCACATCCCGCTCTACATCGCCGCCATCGGCCCGAAGAACCTGGAGCAGACCGGCGAGATCGCCGACGGCGCCCTGCTGATCTTCCCCTCCGCCGAGCACCTGGAGGACACCGCCGTCACCTACCTGCGCGCCGGCCGGGAGAAGGCGGGCAAGACCCTCGACGGCTTCGACATCTGCCCGACCGTCCCGCTCGCGCTCGGCGACGACGCCGACGTGACCCGCCTCGCCGACACCTTCCGCCCCTACACCGCGCTCTACGTGGGCGGCATGGGCAGCCGCAAGCAGAACTTCTACAACCGGCTCGCCCAGCGCATGGGGTACGAGAAGGAGGCCGCCGAGATCCAGGACAAGTACCTCGCCGGCGACAAGGACGGCGCCGCGGCCGCGATCCCGCACGACCTCATCGACAAGACCACCCTGCTCGGCTCCGTCGACCGCATCGCCGACCGGATGAAGGCCTACGCGGCGGCGGGCGCCACCACCCTCACCCTCGCTCCGGCCGGCTTCACCCTCGACGAGCGGCTCGCCGCCCTGCGCGGCGGCGCCGAGGCCCTGGAGCGCGCCGGCCTCGCCTGACGGGGGCCGGGAAAAGATTCGCGGCCGTGGTGGGGGCTCGGGGGGTCTTCCCCGCCACGGCCGTCACGCGGAACAACGCGCCGGGACGGACGGGGTTACGCCCCCGCCCGTCCCTCCTTCGGCCCAGCGCCGCCGTCCTCCTGTTGCGCGCCCCCTTGACCCGCATTTGACTACTTCTCTGCGGAATCGTGCAGAGAGGGGCCCGCGATGCTTTCGGCCAGAAGCCTGTTTGAGGAGATCCTCGACGACGACGCGTCCTTCCGGCTCTTCTGCTCCATCGCCGCCGGCGGCGAGTCCCAGGGCGGCTGGGAGAACGGCAGGATCGCCGCCCTGGTGCCGCCCGGCGCCCGCCGCCTCGCGCCCAGGATCGCCCGGCACGGCGCCGACGAGGACAAGCACGGACGCATCTTCGAGGCACTGCTGCGCAAGCGCGGACTGAAGCCCGTGGAGGTCCCGCCGGACACCGACTACACGATGCTCCTCGAACGGCGCGGCATCGGGCTGTCCCACGACAAGCTCAAGGCCGACCGGCCGCTGACCGAGAGCGACATCGTCACCTACCTCGCGCACAGCCGCGTCACCGAGCAGCGGGCCTCGGAGCAGATGCGGATGCTCCTCAAGCACTTCGGCGACCATCCCGACATCGGCCGCGCGGTGCGCATGATCTCCCACGACGAGGACAACCACCTCGCCTACTGCCACGAGGAACTGCTGCGCCTCGCCTACGCGGGCCACGGCCGCACCATCCAGCGCGTCCTGCGCGAGAGCGCGCTGGCCGAGATCCGGATCTACCGGGACGTCAGCCTCGCCGTGATGGCCCACATGGGCCGCCTCCTTCGCTGGTCCCGCGCCAGGAGCGCGCTCCTGGCCGCAGGCATCCACGCCCTGTACGTGTGGGAGCGGGCCTTCGGCTGGCGCCGCATGGTCACCCTGGAGATGCCCGAGCGGCGCGACGCGCTCGGCGGCCCCGCGCCCAGGGCCACGGAGTTCGCGTGAGCGGCGGCGCGGCTACAGCCAGCCGCGGCGTTTGAAGTTCCGGTACAGCAGAAGCTCCAGCGCCACCATCACCGCGACCACCGTGGGGTAGCCCCACACCCAGCGCAGCTCCGGCATGTGCTCGAAATTCATGCCGTATATCCCCGCGATCAGCGTCGGGATCGCGGCCATCGCCGCCCAGGACGAGATCTTGCGCATGTCGTCGTTCTGCCGCACCCCCATCTGCGCCAGATGCGCCGAGAGGATGTCGGACACCAGCCGGTCCAGGCCCTCCACCGACTCGTTGACGCGCGTCAGATGGTCGTTGACGTCCCGGAAGAACGGCCGCGCCGCCGCGTCCACGAACGGCACCCCGGCCGTCGACGGCGCCATCCCCGACAGCCGGGTCAGCGGCACCGCCAGCGGCACGGTGGCCCGGCGGAACTCCAGCACCTGCCGCTTGAACAGGTAGATCCGGGACGCGGTGCCCCGCGAACCGGCGTCGGACGGCGAGAAGACCTCCGCCTCCAGCTCGTCCAGGTCCGTCCCCAGCTCGGTCGCCACCTCCAGGTACTCGTCGACCGTGGCGTCCGCGACCGCGTACAGCACCGAGGTGGGACCGTGCCGCAGCTTGTCCGGGTCCGCCTCCAGCCGGCGCCGTACCTCCGGCAGCGGGGACGCCTCGCCGTGACGCACCGTCAGCACGAAGGAGTCGCCGAGGAAGAGCATGACCTCGCCCGTGGACACCTCGTCGCGGGAGGACTCGTAGAACACCGGCTTCAGCACCACGAACAGCGAGTCGTCGTAGACCTCCAGCTTCGGGCGCTGGTGGGCCTTCAGGGCGTCCTCGACGGCCAGCGGGTGCAGGCCGAAGACCTCGCGGACCCGGTCGAACTCCGCGGGCGACGGATCGTGCAGCGAGATCCACACGAACGCGTCGTCCGCCGCCCGCGCCTCCCGCAGCGCTTTCGCGGGGTCGTCGGACGAATCGGTCCGATGTCCGTCGCGGTAGATGGCACAGTCGAAGATCACGGAGTGCATTGTCCCGCCGTCCCGCCCCGCGCGCACGCGGGGACCGTGATGGAGCGCCCCGGATCACCACCCGGCGGCGCCGGTCTACGCTGGGCCGCATGCCCACCCTGATCCTCGTTAGGCACGGCCGTTCCACCGCCAACACCGCGGGTCTGCTCGCCGGCTGGACACCCGGTGTCACCCTCGACGAACGCGGCGCCCAGCAGGCCGCCGCACTGCCGGGCCGGCTCGACGGGCTGCCGCTCGCCGAGATCGTCGTCAGCCCCCTCCAGCGCTGCCAGGAGACCGTCCAGCCGCTGCTGGACGCCCGCCCCGGCCTCAGCCCCCGCACCGACGACCGGATCGGGGAGTGCCACTACGGCGACTGGTCGGGCCGCAAGCTCGCCGAGCTGAAGGACGAACCGCTGATGGAGGTCGTCCAGACCCACCCGTCGGCCGCGGCCTTCCCCGGCGGCGAGTCCATGCGCGAGATGCAGGCCCGCGCGGTCGAGGCCGTGCGCGACTGGAACGCGCGCGTGGAGCGCGAGCACGGCGCCGACGCCGTCTACCTCATGTGCTCCCACGGCGACATCATCAAGTCGATCGTCGCCGACGCCCTCGGGCTCCACCTCGACCTGTTCCAGCGCGTCTCCGTGGAACCCTGCTCCGTCACCGCCATCCGCTACACCCGGCTGCGGCCCTATCTCGTCCGCCTCGGCGAGACCGGCGACCTCGCCTCCCTCGCCCCCCGCGAGACTCCCCCCGACGACGACGCACCGGTCGGGGGCGGTGCGGGCGCACCGTGATCGCCGCCCGCAGTAGGGTGAGGCGGTCGGCCGTGCGGGGTGCCCGCACACCCGTACCGACCGCGTGAAACGCTCCGACCGCTCGAACGATCCCGACCCCAATGGAGACAGGACGTGTCCCGTCAGGTGTTCCTCTACGACCCGCCGGACCGCTTCGTGGCCGGCACGGTCGGACTGCCCGGACGCCGTACGTTCTTCCTCCAGGCCACGGCGGGCCCGCGAGTGACCAGCGTGGCCCTGGAGAAGGCCCAGGTCGCCGCGCTCGCCGAACGCATGGACGAACTCCTCGACGAGGTCGTGCGCCGCAGCGGCGGCAACGCCGCGGTCCCCGCCGTCGCCCCCGTCGAGATCTCCGACACCGGACCGCTGGACAGCCCCGTCGACGAGGAGTTCCGCGTCGGCACCATGGCCCTGGCCTGGGACGGCGAGGAACAGCGCATGGTCGTCGAGGCCCAGGCCCTGGTGGAACTGGAGGCCGAGACCGCCGAGGACCTCGCCGAGGCCGAGGAACGCCTCCTCCAGGACGAGGAGAACGGGCCCCCGATGCTGCGGGTCCGCCTGACCGGCGCGCAGGCCCGTGCCTTCGCCAAGCGCGCCCTCGACGTCGTCAACGCCGGGCGGCCGCCGTGCCCGCTGTGCAGCCTCCCGCTCGACCCGGAAGGACACGTATGTCCGCGCCAGAACGGATACCGCCGGGGAGCGTGAGCGCCGCGCGGACGGGGACCGACGCGGACGCCGCCGAACTGCTCGCCCGCGGCGAGCTGACCGTGCGCGGCCGCATCCGGGACGCCTCCAACGCCGCCCTGTTCTGCACCGTCGCCCTCGACGGCCGAGAGGCCACGTGCGTGTACAAGCCCGTCGCCGGCGAACGCCCGCTGTGGGACTTCCCCGACGGCACCCTGGCGGGCCGCGAGGTCGCCGCCTACGAGGTCTCCGAGGCCACCGGCTGGGGCCTGATCCCGCCGACCGTGCTGCGCGACGGCCCCTTCGGCGAGGGCATGTGCCAGCTCTGGATCGAGGTCAGCACCGAGGCCGAACTCCTCGCCCTGGCCGAGGGCGAGGAGGCCGGACCCGGCTGGAAGGCCATCGGTCTCGCCGAGGTCGGCGAAGGCCGCACCGCGCTGCTCGTGCACGCCGACGACGAGCGGCTGCGCCGCCTCGCCGTCCTCGACGCCGTGATCAACAACGCCGACCGCAAGGGCGGCCACCTCCTGCCCACCGTCGCCGGACGGCTCTACGGCATCGACCACGGCGTCTCCTTCAACGCCGAGAACAAGCTGCGCACCCTGCTGTGGGGCTGGGCGGGCGAACCCCTCACCGAGGACGCCGTCGAGGTCCTGGCCGCTCTGCGCGACGCCCTCGCCGAACGCGGCGCCCTGGCCGTGAAGCTGGCCCCGCTGCTCACCCCGGCCGAGATCGACGCCACCCGCGCACGGGTCGACGCCCTCCTCGCCACCGGTGTCCACCCCGAGCCCGCCGGGGACTGGCCCGCCATCCCCTGGCCCCCGGTCTGAGGCGGACCCGCACGGCGGACGGCCGGGCGCAAGAGCGCCCGTCCGGCCATCCGGCCGCCCCGCGGCGTGATCCGGTTCGTAGCGCCGGCTCATGGCCGGTTAGGCTCATGTACATGCATGCCTGGCCCGCTTCCGAGGTCCCCGCCCTGCCTGGTCAGGGCCGCGACCTGAGGATTCACGACACCGCGACCGACGGTCCGGTCACCCTCGACCCCGGTCCCGTCGCCCGGATCTACGTCTGCGGCATCACGCCGTACGACGCGACCCACATGGGTCACGCGGCGACCTACAACGCGTTCGACCTCGTCCAGCGCGTGTGGCTCGACACCAAGCGGCAGGTCCACTACGTCCAGAACGTCACCGACGTCGACGACCCGCTCCTGGAGCGCGCGACGCGCGACGGCGTCGACTGGGCCGCGCTCGCCGACCAGGAGACCACCCTGTTCCGCGAGGACATGACCGCCCTCAGGATGCTGCCTCCCCAGCACTACATAGGCGCAGTCGAGGCCATACCCGGCATCGTCCCGCTGGTGGAACGGCTGCGGGAACTGGGCGCCGCCTACGACCTCGAAGGCGACATCTACTTCTCCGTCGACTCCGACCCGCACTTCGGCCAGGTGTCCAACCTGGACGCGGCCGCCATGCGGCTGCTCTCCGCCGAGCGCGGCGGCGACCCGGACCGGCCGGGCAAGAAGAACCCGCTCGACCCGATGCTGTGGCTCGCGGCCCGCGAGGGCGAGCCGAGCTGGGACGGCGGCACGCTCGGCCGCGGCCGGCCCGGCTGGCACATCGAGTGCGTGGCCATCGCGCTGGACCACCTCGGCATGGGCTTCGACGTCCAGGGCGGCGGCTCCGACCTCGCCTTCCCGCACCACGAGATGGGCGCCTCCCACGCCCAGGTGCTCACCGGCGAGTTCCCCATGGCCAAGGCGTACGTCCACGCGGGCATGGTCGGCCTGGACGGCGAGAAGATGTCCAAGTCCAAGGGCAACCTCGTCTTCGTGTCCACGCTGCGCCGCGAGGGCGTCGACCCGGCCGCCATCCGGCTCGCCCTGCACTCCCGCCACTACCGCGCGGACTGGGAGTGGACCGACCAGGTGCTCCAGGACGCCGTGGACCGGCTCGGCCGCTGGCGCGCCGCCGTCTCCCGGCCCGACGGCCCGTCCGCCGACGCGCTGGTGGAGGAGGTCCGCGAGGCCCTCGCCGACGACCTCGACGCGCCCGCCGCCCTGGAGGCCGTGGACCGCTGGACGGCCCGCCAGGAGGCCGAGGGCGGCACCGACATCGGCGCCCCCGGCGTGGTCAGCCGTACCGTCGACGCACTGCTCGGCGTGGCTCTCTGAGCCGAGGGACAAAAGCAGGGGCGGTACCCGGCCGGGTACCGCCCCACTTCTCTTCCGTGAGCCCGCTCGCGGGCCCGCTCAGTCCTCCGGGTTGTCCGCCTCGTCGCCCTCGGACGCGCCCGGCGCCTCCGGCTTCGGCGGCTTGGGCGGACGGGTGCGTCCGCTCGGCGTGTCACGCCGGAAGGGCCCGCTGTCCGAGCCGTCCGCCGTGGCGTGCCCGCCGGGCCCGCCCACGTCCCGGCGCCGCAGATACCGCTCGAACTCGCGCGCGATGGCCTCGCCGGACGCCTCCGGCAGCTCGGCGGTGTCCCGGGCCTCCTCCAGCGTCTGCACGTACTCCGCGACCTCGCTGTCCTCGGCGGCCAGCTGGTCCACGCCGGTCTGCCAGGCACGCGCGTCCTCGGGCAGCTCGCCCTGCGGTATCCGCAGGTCCAGCAGGTCCTCCAGCCGGTTCAGCAGCGCCAGCGTGGCCTTCGGGTTGGGCGGCTGGGAGACGTAGTGCGGCACCGCCGCCCACAGCGACACCGCCGGGACGCCGGCGTGCGTGCAGGCCTCCTGGAGCACACCGACGATGCCCGTCGGACCCTCGTACTTGGTCTCCTCCAGGTTCATCCGGCGCGCCAGATCGGCGTCCGAGGTGACCCCGCTGACCGGCACCGGACGCGTGTGCGGGGTGTCGCCCAGCAGGGCGCCCAGGATCACCACCAGCTCCACGCCCAGCTCATGGGCGAAGCCCAGCAGTTCGTTGCAGAACGAGCGCCAGCGCATCGACGGCTCGATCCCGCGCACCAGCACCAGGTCACGGGGCTTGTCCCCGCCGACGCGGACCACCGAGAGCCGGGTCGTCGGCCAGGTGATCTTGCGTACGCCGCCTTCCATGAAGACCGTGGGGCGGTTCACCTGGAAGTCGTAGTAGTCCTCGGCGTCCAGCGCCGCGAACACCTCGCCCTTCCACTCGCGTTCCAGATGCGCGACCGCCGTGGAGGCGGCGTCACCGGCATCGTTCCAGCCCTCGAACGCGGCCACCATGACTGGGTCGATCAGCTCGGGAACACCCTCCAGCTCGATCACCCAGTGCCTCCTTCCGACGTGCTCTCGCCTGACCACCCAACCTTACGGCGTCCTGCGGGAGCCTCAGCAGCCCCCTCGCAAGGGGCTGAACGGATCACTGCCCCGAACCCCGGCCCGGAACACCCCGCAGCGGAGCCCGCTCCCAGGCCCCGTCCGGCGGACCCGCCCCGTGCCGCGCCTCCGGCGCCCCGCCGCCCGCCAGATGGGACTGCAGCCGCAGGTGCCGGAACTCGAAGCACGCCCCCGACCTGCGCAGCACACCCCGCCGGTGGGCGTCCTCCAGGAACGCCATCAGCCGCCACGGCAGCCGCCCGGTCGCCGCCAGCCACACCCGGGCCACCGCGAACCGCCCCCACGCGCTCAGCGCCAGCGCCGCCGCGCCCAGCGGCAGCCACAGCCGGGTCCCGACGTGCGCCATCCCGCCCCAGTCGCCGGGCAGCACCATCACCGGCACACAGACCAGCGCCACCAGCAGCGCGACCACCCCCGCGCGCGTGAACGACGCCGTACGGTCGGTCCGCAGCGAGGAGCCGGGACCGGTGGCCCGCATGATGTCCGACGGCACGCTCAGCGCCCGGTACACCCCGCACACGCATCCGCCCACCAGACCGATCAGCACACCGCTGGCCACGAACGGCGGCAGGCAGCGGGCCAGCAGACCCGCCGCCGGCCCCTGGGTGAGCCAGCCGCGCGCGGGCGGCGGCAGCACGGACCGCAGATTCGCCGGGTGCGCCACCGTCGGCGCGCCGCCGCCGAGGGCGAGCCGCACCACCACGACCCCGTTCCGCGACTCGAACTCCGTGCGCCGGGAGAGGAAGGGACGGCAGACGCGGTCGTGCAGCATCGGGATCGTGCAGTCGGGCGGCTCCGCGTCACCGGGATAGGCGACCGGCCGCGCCCCCTCGCCGGGGATCAGCATCCTGCCCCGCAGCGGCCGCTGGGTGACGGCCGTACGCACCCCGTCCCGCACCGCGAACCGCCAGCCGTCGATCCGTCTGCCCGCCAGGTTCTCCGCGCCGCCCGACTTCAGCACCGTCACCCCGACCGCGGTCAGCCCGGCGGTCGTGCACGCGGTGATCCCGATCAGCAGCGCGGCCGCCGCGCCCCGTACGGCACCGGCCGCGAACCGCTGGCCGACCCGGCCCGCCCGGCCCGGATGCGGGCCGTCGTGCCAGTGCGTGCCGCTGACCAGCAGCGCCGTGCCCGCCGCCATGCAGGTCGTGCCGATCAGCGCGGTCCACGGGTCCCGCGAGGAGTCCAGCAGCACCGACCCGGCCGAACCGGCGCCGCCCAGCACCAGGGTGGCACCCAGCACACGGGCCACCGCCCGGCCCGCGGCCCCGCTCCACGGCAGGCTGAGCGGCACCGGCCGCCGGGGGAGTCCCGCGATGCCGAAGAACAGCGTGAACAGCAGGGAGAACAGGCACCCGCCGAGCAGGTCCGGCATCCAGCCGTCGGTCACCGTGCCGTAGCGGAAGCCGAACCGGAGATCGTCGGTACAGGCGAACGCCGCCCACAGCAGACCGCTCACCAGCGCGGTCAGCAGGGTCTGCCGGAGGATGAACCTCCCTCTGGGCGGCCCGCCGTCACGCGGCAGCAGACAGGCCGCGCCGAACGCGAACCCCAGCGTCTGGCCGAACAGCGTGGCGCCCACCGACACCACGTCCTCCGTCCCGGCCTGACCGCTCACCACCCGCGCCAGCATCACCGGGAGCACCAGCAGCGCCTGCACGGCGAGCGCCAGCAGCCCCGGCGTGTACACCCGCAGCGCGCGCGGCAGCATCGACTCCAGCTCCCACCAGGCCAGCCGCCCGGTGCCGCGCTGCTGCAACGCCCGCGCCAGCACGGTCAGCCGCCGCGCCGCGTCCGAGGTGGCCCGCGGCCCGGAACCGGCGAACGCGGCGGGCACGAACGCCCCGAGCAGATGCTCCTCGACCGAGGCCACCGTGGGGAAACGCCCGGCGTCCAGCAGCTCCGAGGGGTCGCCGGAGGTGTCGCCGTAGACGGCACGGGCCAGCGACACCATCAGGGGCGTGGTGAGCGCCCGCGCCGGGACCGACCCCGGCCGCTCGCGCAGCTCCCGCAGCACCGGCGTCCACACCGTGGCCCGCGTGCCGTCCGCCGTGTGCAGCGGGCGGGCCGTGCGCTCCAGGTGGGCCGCCGCCTGCTCCAGGTCCAGCGGCAGCAGCTCGACCACCTCGGCCGCGGTGAGCACGTCACCCTCGGCCACCGCCGTCGTCCACGCCTCCTTGCGGCTGGTCAGCAGCAGCGGCAGATCGTCGTCCAGTTCGGCGTTGACGCGCCGCACGGCCTCCGCCCAGCCCGGCCGGGCCAGTTCGTCGAAGCCGTCCAGGACCGGCATGACGAGCCCCGAGTCCAGCAGGGCCCGGGCCAGGGTGCGGCGGCCGTCGGTGGCGGCGAGCGGGGGATAGTCGTCGGCGAGCCGCTCGGCGAGCCAGTCGCGCAACCCCGTGCGCCAGGGGTCCCATCCGGCCAGCGGGACGATCACCGGGACCGGGCCGCCCGGGGCCCGGACGGCCAGCCTGCCGAGGACGAACCGCAGCGCCAGCACGCTCTTGCCCGAGCCCGGACCGCCCAGCACCACCAGCCGGCGCCCGGACGGCACCGGGAAGGGGTCCGCGACGTGCTCGACCACGGCGTCGCGCGGGGCGGGCAGCGGCTGGGCGCGGCGGATGTTCTCCGGATGGTCCGCGAGCCGCCGGTCGGCCGCCCCCCAGCGGACCTCGATCGGCATCGGGTCCCGCAGCCGCCGGGCGCGCGCCTCCGCCGCCCACTGTTCCTGGACCGCCTCGGCCAGCGCGTCGGCGGCCCGCTGCCGGTCCTCGGCCGCCGAACGCAGCGGAGGGTCCCCGTCGCCGCGCAGGATGTCGGCCACCAGGGCCACCACCGAGACGAACGCGCCGATCGCGGAGATCAGGACGCCCGCGACCGCCGCGTCCAGCCACCAGAACCGCAGGACCGCCGCGAGCGCGGCGAGCGCGGCCCCGCACGCGGCGAACCCCAGGCGCCGCCGCGCCCGCGCAGTGTGCCAACCGCCTCGCATATGACCGCTCCCCGCACCTGGGCCTCGCCCCACTCCGCCGCCATCGGACCACCACTGTCGGAAAGATCCGTTTTAGCCGTAGAGCGGCTATTAAACGCACACTTCGAAACACGTTCGAGGGAGCGCGCGGAAGTGTTTGGGGGGCAGGTGGAAGTGCGGGTATGCGCGAGGGGCGGTTCCGCGACACGGAACCGCCCCCTGAGACCGCCTGTTACCGCTTGCCGTCCAGGACGTCGCGCACCTTGGCGCGCACGTCGTCCGTGGCCAGTCCGCGGATGGTGAGCGTGGTACGGCGGCGCAGCACGTCGTCCGCCGTCTCGGCCCACTCGTGGTCACGGGCCCACACGACCTGCGCCCAGATCTCCGGCGCGTCGGGGTGGACCCGCTCGGCCAGCTCGGGGTGCTCGTTGGCCAGGCGGGCGATGTCGAAGGCGAGCGAGCCGTAGTGGGTGGCCAGATGGCGGGCGGTGTCGGCGGCCATCCGGGGCCCGGGCGCCGGGCGGTCCACCAGCAGCCGGTGCTCGACCGCGCGCGGGTTGGCGACACCGGGCAGCGGCAGCCGCTTGGGCAGCTCCGACACCGGCTCGAAGTCGTCGCCGAGCGGCCGGCCCGGCAGCGTCTCCAGCTTCTTCAGCACGGTCCGCCCGATGTGCCGGAACGTGGTCCACTTGCCGCCCGCCACCGAGAGCATCCCGCCCGGCCCCTCGGTGACCACGGTCTCCCGCTTCGCCTTCGCGGTGTCACCGGGGCCGCCCGGCAGCACCCGCAGCCCGGCGAAGGAGTAGGCGATCAGGTCCCGCCGGAGCTGCTGGTCCCGCACGGAGAACGCGGCCTCGTCCAGGATCTGGGATATGTCCGACTCGGTGACGGACACGTCCGCCGGGTCGCCCTCGTACATCTCGTCCGTCGTGCCGAGCAGGAGCATGTCCTCCCAGGGCAGGGCGAAGGTGATGCGGTACTTGTCGATCGGGGTGGCCAGCGCCGCCTTCCAGGGGGCGGTGCGCTTGAGGACCAGGTGCGCGCCCTTGGAGAGGCGGATCGAGGGGGCCGCGTGCGGGTCCTCCATCCGGCGCAGGTGGTCCACCCAGGGCCCGGTCGCGTTCAGCACCAGGCGGGCGTTGACCCCGAACTCCTCGCCGCCGAGCCGGTCCTTCAGCTCGGCGCCGGTGACCCGGCCGCGCGTGGTGCGCAGCCCGGTCACCTCGGCGTGGTTGAGCACGACCGCACCCGCGTCGACGGCCGCGCGGACCGTCATCAGCGCCATGCGGGCGTCGTTCATCTGGTCGTCGCCGTACACGGCCACGGCCTTCAGGTTCTCGGTACGCAGCTCGGGCACGTCCTGCGCCGCCTTCGAGGGCGAGAGCAGATGCCCCACCCCGTCACCGAACGCGGAGAGCGCCGAGTAGGCGAACACGCCCGCGCCGAGCTTGGCGGCGCCGTGCGGGCCGCCCTTGTACACCGGAAGGTAGAAGGTGAGCGGGTTCGCCAGGTGGGGGGCCACCTGGCGGGAGACCGCACGCCGCTCGAAGTGGTTCTCCGCCACCAGCTTCACCGCGCCGGTCTGCAGGTAGCGCAGACCGCCGTGGAGCAGCTTGGACGAGGCGGAGGAGGTGGCGCCGGCGAAGTCACCGGCGTCGACCAGCGCCACCCTGAGCCCGGACTGCGCGGCGTGCCAGGCGGTGGAGATGCCCAGGATGCCGCCGCCGATCACAAGTAGGTCGTACGACGCCCCGGCGAGCTGCTCCCGGGTCTCGGCACGGCTCGGGTTGGAGCCGTAGGCCGGGTGCGTGCCCAGGGCAGGTACGGACTTCAGGGTGGTGGGACTGGTCATGTCGGGTACTTAGCTCCTCGTCGGAGGCTGGCCTGCCGGCTGCGCCGGACCGGTCAGCTCTCGTCCTCGAGCCAGCCCATGGTCCGCTCGACGGCCTTGAGCCAGCTCTTGTACTCACGGTCGCGGGTCTCCGCGTCCATGCGGGGGGTCCACTCGGCGGCCCGGCGCCAGTTGGCGCGCAGCTCGTCGGTGCTGGACCAGAAGCCGACGGCGAGACCGGCGGCGTAGGCGGCACCGAGACAGGTGGTCTCGGCGACCATCGGGCGGACCACCGGCGCGTCCAGCACGTCCGCGAGCTGCTGCATCAGCAGGTTGTTCGCGGTCATGCCGCCGTCCACCTTGAGCGTGGTCAGCTCGACGCCGGAGTCCTTCGTCATGGCGTCCGCGATCTCCCGCGTCTGCCAGGCGGTGGCCTCCAGGACGGCGCGCGCGAGGTGCGCCTTGGTGACGTACCGGGTCAGGCCCGCGATCACACCGCGCGCGTCGGAGCGCCAGTGCGGGGCGAACAGGCCGGAGAAGGCCGGTACGAAGTAGGCGCCGCCGTTGTCCTCGACCGAGAGCGCGAGCGTCTCGATCTCGGCGGCGGTGGAGATCAGGCCCATCTGGTCGCGCATCCACTGCACCAGCGAGCCGGTGACGGCGATGGAGCCCTCCAGGGCGTACACCGTCGGCTTGTCGCCGATCTTGTAGCCGACGGTGGTCAGCAGACCGGCGTAGGAGTTGATGATCTTCTCGCCGGTGTTCATCACCATGAACGTGCCGGTGCCGTACGTCGACTTCGTCTCGCCCTCGGAGAAGCAGGTCTGGCCGAACAGGGCCGCCTGCTGGTCGCCGAGCGCGGAGGCGACGGGGATGCCGCCGAGCAGCTCGCCGAGGCTGCCGCCGGTGATCTCGCCGTAGACCTCGGCGGACGAGCGGATCTCGGGGAGCATCTGCTCGGGCACGCCGATGGACTCGCAGATCTTCTTGTCCCACTGCATCGTGTGCAGGTTCATCAGCATGGTGCGCGAGGCGTTGGTGACGTCGGTGACGTGCTGTCCGCCGTCCGTGCCGCCGGTCAGGTTCCAGATGACCCAGCTGTCCATGGTGCCGAAGAGGATGTCCCCGGCCTCCGCGCGCTCGCGCAGACCCTCGACGTTGTCCAGCAGCCAGCGGGCCTTGGGTCCGGCGAAGTAGGAGGCCAGCGGCAGGCCCGTCTCGCGGCGGAACCGGTCCTGGCCCACGTTGCGGCCCAGCTCCCGGCAGAGCCCGTCGGTGCGGGTGTCCTGCCAGACGATGGCGTTGTGGACGGGCTCACCGGTGTTCTTGTCCCACAGCACGGTCGTCTCGCGCTGGTTGGTGATGCCGATGGCCTTGATGTCGTCGCGGGTGATGCCGGCCTTGGCGATGGCGGAGGCGACGACCTCCTGGACGTTCGTCCAGATCTCGTTCGCGTCGTGTTCGACCCAGCCGGGCTTGGGGAAGATCTGCTCGTGCTCCTTCTGGTCGACGGAGACGATGCGGCCGTCCCGGTCGAAGACGATGCAGCGCGAGGAGGTCGTGCCCTGGTCGATCGCCGCGATGAAGGGTCCTGCGGTGTGGGCGTCGGTCACTGTGTGCTCCTGGGAGGTCCGAGGTGAGGGTGCGGTGCGGACGGCGCTTACTCGAATGATCGGCTCTTTTTGCGCAAATCGTTACTCATCAAGCAAAAGCGACGTTGTAGATGCCCGCAGCGATGGCGCCGCCGATCAGCGGACCGACGACCGGGACCCACGCGTAGCCCCAGTCCGAACCGCCCTTGTTGGGCAGCGGCAGCAGGGCGTGCACGATGCGCGGGCCGAGGTCGCGCGCCGGGTTGATCGCGTACCCCGTCGGACCGCCCAGGGACAGACCGATCGAGACGACCACCAGGGCCGTGATGAGCGCGCCCACCGGGCCGAGGCCGTTGCCCTCGTTGTTCAGGCCCTGCGTGAGGACCGCCAGCACCAGCACGATCGTGCCGATGATCTCCGTCAGGAGGTTCTGCACCGCGTTCCGGATCTCCGGACCGGTGGAGAAGATGCCCAGCACCGGGCCCGCGGCCGCTTCCTGCGCCTCGACCGCCTTGGCCGTGTCCTGCGCACCGGGACCGCCGACGATCTCCCGGTCGGTGAGGTGCGCGTGGAACTGGCCGAGATACGCCACCCAGACCAGCGTCGCGCCGATCATCGCGCCCAGGAGCTGACCGCCCCAGTAGGCGGGGAGGTTGCCGTAGTCGTGATCCTTGATCGCCAACGCGAGGGTCACGGCCGGGTTGAGATGCGCGCCGGAGAGGGGCGCCGAGGTGTAGACGGCCGTCAGAACGGCGAAACCCCACCCGAAGGCGATGGCCAGCCATCCGGCGCCGCGCGCCTTGGACGCCTTCAGCGTCACGGCGGCACACACACCGCCGCCGAGCAGGATGAGTATGGCGGTACCTATGGTCTCGCCGATGAAGATGTCGGAGCTGGACACCCGCGACTCCTTTGTCCTTCGTCCAGGGGAAGCCGGCCCTAGGCGCAGTCACACCCTAACGCTTAATACCGATAGGTGTTCGACAATGCCGACCGACGGACGGGAGTCTTGCTTTCGCCGCGCACACCCGTCAAGGGTTCCGGGGACGAAAAAGAACGCAGAGGGCAGGATCGTTACGGACGGGGGGACAGCAGACCGGCCCCGCACGCGGAGCCGGTGATCAGAAGCGGGCCGCGCCCAGGTCCCGGGACACCGCGCGGGCGCAGTCGCGCACCGCCGCGATCAGCTCGGGCCGCAGCTCGCCGTCGCGGCACAGCCGCTCGACCGCGCCCGCGATCCCCACCGCGCCCACCGGCATCCGGCGCCGGTCGTGGATGGGCGCCGCGATCGACGCCATCCCCTCCCAGGTCTCCTCCACGTCGGCCGCGTAGCCGCGCGCCCGGGTGAGGTCCAGGACGTGCTCGAAGTCCTCCGGCGCGCACACCGTACGGTCGGTGAACGCCTTGCGGGAGGAGTCGAGGGCCTCGCTGTGCGCCACCGGGTCGTAGGCCGAGAGCACCTTGCCCAGCGCCGTGGAGTGCAGCGGCTGCATCGCCCCGATCTCCAGCACCTGCCGGCTGTCGTCCGGGCGGAAGACGTGGTGCACGATCAGCACGCCCTGCTGGTGCAGCACGCCCACGTACACGCTCTCCCCGCTGGACCGGGCCAGGTCGTCGGTCCACACCAGCGCCCGCGCCCGCAGCTCGTGCACGTCCAGATACGTGGTGCCCAGGCGCAGCAGCTCCGCGCCCAGCTGGTAGCGGCCCGACGCCTCGTCCTGCTCCACGAAGCCCTCGTGCTGAAGGGTGCGCAGGATGCCGTGCGCGGTGCCCTTGGCCAGGTCCAGCGACGAGGCGATGTCGGAGAGGCCGAGCCGCCGCTCGCCGCCCGCGAGCAGACGCAGCATCGCGGCCGCCCGTTCGAGCGACTGGATGTTCCGTGCCATCGCCGTCCTGCCTCCGTCCGCTTCGGCCGCTCGCCGAGCTGTCATATACGCGTTCGGCAATGCCGAACACTACCGGTCGATGTCGACCTCCCGCCATTGAGCAGGACCGTCCCGGACAACCCATGTTCCCGGCCACGGCACCCGCCCGGCCGGACTCCGCCATCCGCGTCCGTGTCGTGGACGCCTGTGCCCATCCAAGCCCACGGGCGGTTACTCTGGCGCCGTGCCCCACGCCAGGTCCGCCTGGGCAGGCGCATAGCCGACAGCCGTCGCACTCAAGGGAGCCCCTTCATGGCCTCGTCGCCGACGTCCCCTTCCGCCGACAGCCGGACCCGCGCGTCCGCGCTCCGCCAGGCACTCGCCACCCGTGTGGTGGTCGCCGACGGAGCGATGGGCACCATGCTCCAGGCCCAGGAACCGACCCTCGACGACTTCCAGCAGCTCGAAGGCTGCAACGAGATCCTCAACCTGACCCGCCCCGACATCGTCCGCTCCGTGCACGAGGCGTACTTCGAGGTCGGTGTCGACTGTGTCGAGACCAACACCTTCGGCGCCAACCACTCCGCCCTCGGCGAGTACGACATCCCCGAGCGCGTCCACGAACTCTCCGAGTCCGGAGCCCGCGTCGCCCGCGAGACCGCCGACGCCTTCACCGCCCGCGACGGTCGGCCCCGCTGGGTGCTCGGCTCCATGGGCCCCGGCACCAAGCTGCCCACCCTCGGGCACGCCCCGTACACCACCCTGCGCGACGCGTACCAGCGCAACGCCGAGGGCCTGATCACCGGCGGCGCCGACGCCCTGCTGGTGGAGACCACCCAGGACCTGCTGCAGACCAAGGCCGCCGTCCTCGGCGCCCGGCGCGGCCTGGAAGCCCTCGGCCTCGACGTGCCCGTCATCGTCTCCGTGACCGTCGAGACCACCGGCACCATGCTGCTCGGCTCCGAGATCGGCGCCGCGCTCACCGCGCTGGAGCCCCTCGGCATCGACATGATCGGCCTGAACTGCGCCACCGGCCCCGCCGAGATGAGCGAGCACCTGCGCCACCTCGCCCGCAACGCCCGCATCCCGCTGGCCTGCATGCCCAACGCCGGCCTCCCCGTCCTCGGCAAGAACGGCGCGCACTACCCGCTGACCGCCCCCGAGCTGGCCGACGCCCAGGAGACCTTCGTCCACGAGTACGGCCTCTCCCTGGTCGGCGGCTGCTGCGGCACCACCCCCGAGCACCTGCGCCAGGTCGTCGAGCGGGTGCGCGACCTCACCCCGTCCGAGCGGCAGCCCCGCCCCGAGGCGGGCGCCGCCTCGCTCTACCAGTCCGTGCCGTTCCGCCAGGACACCTCCTACCTCGCCATCGGCGAGCGCACCAACGCCAACGGCTCCAAGAAGTTCCGCGAGGCCATGCTGGAGGCCCGCTGGGACGACTGCGTGGAGCTGGCCCGCGAGCAGATCCGCGAGGGCGCGCACATGCTCGACCTGTGCGTGGACTACGTCGGCCGCGACGGCGTCACCGACATGGCGGAACTCGCCGGCCGCCTCGCCACCGCCTCCACCCTGCCGATCGTGCTCGACTCCACCGAGGTCGACGTCATCCAGGCCGGCCTGGAGAAGCTCGGCGGCCGCGCGGTCATCAACTCGGTGAACTACGAGGACGGCGACGGGACCGAGTCCCGGTTCGCCAAGGTCACCCGCCTCGCCCGCGAGCACGGCGCCGCCCTGATCGCGCTCACCATCGACGAGGAGGGCCAGGCCCGCACCCCCGAGAAGAAGGTCGAGATCGCCGAACGGCTCATCGACGACCTCACCGGGAACTGGGGCATCCATGAGGAGGACATCCTCATCGACACCCTGACCTTCACCATCTGCACCGGCCAGGAGGAGTCCCGCAAGGACGGCATCGCCACCATCGAGGCGATCCGCGAACTCAAGCGGCGCCACCCCGACGTCCAGACCACACTGGGCCTGTCCAACATCTCCTTCGGCCTCAACCCGGCCGCCCGCATCCTGCTGAACTCCGTCTTCCTCGACGAATGCGTCAAGGCGGGCCTGGACTCGGCCATCGTGCACGCCTCCAAGATCCTGCCCATCGCCCGCTTCAGCGAGGAAGAGGTGCGGACCGCCCTCGACCTCATCCACGACCGGCGCGCCGAGGGCTACGACCCGCTGCAGAAGCTGATGGCCCTGTTCGAGGGCGCCACCGCCAAGTCCCTGCGCGCCGGCAAGGCCGAGGAACTGGCCGCGCTGCCCCTGGACGAGCGCCTCAAGCGCCGCATCATCGACGGCGAGCGCAACGGCCTCGAAGCCGACCTGGACGAAGCCCTCCAGGACCGGCCCGCCCTCGACATCGTCAACGACACCCTGCTTGACGGCATGAAGACCGTCGGCGAGCTCTTCGGCTCCGGCCAGATGCAGCTGCCCTTCGTGCTCCAGTCCGCCGAGGTCATGAAGACGGCCGTCGCGCACCTGGAACCCCACATGGAGAAGTCCGACGCCGAGGGCAAGGGCACCATCGTGCTGGCCACCGTGCGCGGCGACGTCCACGACATCGGCAAGAACCTCGTCGACATCATCCTGTCCAACAACGGCTACAACGTCGTCAACCTCGGCATCAAGCAGCCCGTCTCCGCGATCCTGGACGCCGCCGAGGAGCACCGCGCCGACGTCATCGGCATGTCCGGCCTCCTGGTCAAGTCCACGGTGATCATGAAGGAGAACCTGGAGGAGCTGAACCAGCGCGGCCTCGCGGTCGACTACCCGGTAATCCTCGGCGGCGCCGCCCTCACCCGCGCCTACGTCGAGCAGGACCTCCACGAGATCTACGGGGGCGAGGTCCGCTACGCCCGCGACGCCTTCGAGGGCCTGCGCCTGATGGACGCCCTCATCGGCGTCAAGCGCGGAGTGCCCGGTGCCCAGCTCCCCGAGCTCAAGCAGCGCCGGGTCCGCGCCACCCCCGCCGCGGATCTCCCGGAGGAGCCCGCGCAGGAGGGCCACGTCCGCTCCGACGTCAGCACCGGCAACCCGGTGCCCGCCCCGCCTTTCTGGGGCACCCGCGTCGTCAAGGGCATCCAGCTCAAGGAATACGCCTCCTGGCTGGACGAGGGAGCCCTCTTCAAGGGCCAGTGGGGCCTGAAGCAGGCCCGCGCCGGTGACGGCCCCACCTACGAGGAACTCGCCGAGACCGAGGGCCGCCCCCGCCTGCGCGGCCTGCTGGACCGCCTCCAGACCGAGAACCTGCTGGAAGCCGCCGTCGTCCACGGCTACTTCCCCTGCGTCTCCAAGGACGACGACCTGATCATCCTGGACGAGGACGGCAACGAGCGCACCCGCTTCACCTTCCCCCGCCAGCGCCGGGGCCGCCGGCTCTGCCTCGCCGACTACTTCCGCCCGGAGGAGTCCGGCGAGCGGGACGTGGTCGGCCTCCAGGTCGTCACCGTCGGCTCCCGCATCGGCGAGGAGACCGCCAAGCTCTTCGAGGCCAACGCCTACCGCGACTACCTCGAACTGCACGGCCTCTCCGTCCAGTTGGCCGAGGCGCTGGCCGAGTACTGGCACGCCCGCGTCCGCGCCGAACTCGGCTTCGCCGGGGAGGACCCCGCCGACATCGAGGACATGTTCGCCCTGAAGTACCGGGGCGCCCGCTTCTCCCTCGGCTACGGCGCCTGCCCCAACCTGGAGGACCGCGCCAAGATCGCCGACCTGCTCCAGCCCGAGCGGATCGGCGTCCACCTGTCCGAGGAGTTCCAGCTCCACCCCGAGCAGTCCACCGACGCCATCGTGATCCACCACCCCGAGGCGAAGTACTTCAACGCCCGCTGACCTGCCGAAACGGGCACACGCGCCTGCCTCCGGCGCCCCACGCCGGGAGAAAAGGCCGCGTACCCCGCCACGCCGGTCGTAAACGAGGCGCTTCGCGCGCCGGCGACGTATGCTTATCGGTCCACCGCAGGCCGGTTCCCTTTCCGGGAACCGGCCTGATCGTCCCTCAAGGAGGTGCGCCCGGATGACCAGCACGGTCCCCGCGCTCGGAACCTGTACGGCCGAAGGCTCCGCCCTTCAAGCGGTCCTCCTCGACATGGACGGCACCCTGGTGGACACCGAGGGCTTCTGGTGGGACGTCGAGGTCGAGGTCTTCGCCGCCCTCGGACACACCCTCGACGAGTCCTGGCGGCACGTCGTCGTCGGCGGCCCCATGACCCGCAGCGCCGGCTTCCTCATCGAGGCCACCGGCGCCGCCATCACCCTCGCCGAACTCTCCGTCCTCCTCAACGACGGCTTCGAGGCCCGCATCGGCAGCCACCTCCCGCTGATGCCCGGCGCCGCCCGGCTGCTCGCCGAACTCCACGAGCACGGCATCCCCACCGCCCTGGTCTCCGCCTCCCACCGGCGCATCATCGACCGCGTGCTGACCACCCTCGGCCCGCACCACTTCACCCTCTCCATCGGCGGCGACGAGGTCTCCCGCACCAAGCCGCACCCCGACCCCTACCTCCTCGCGGCCGCCGGACTCGGCGCCGACCCGGCCCGGTGCGCCGTCATCGAGGACACCGCGACCGGAGTCGCCGCCGCCGAGGCGGCCGGCTGCCACGTGGTCGCCGTCCCCTCCATCGCACCCATCGTCCCGGCCGAACGCCGCACCGTCGTACCCTCACTGGAACAGGTCGACCTGTCTTTTCTGCGCGGGCTGATGACGCTCACGCACTAGGCGTTCACCCAGCGTGCGAAAACAATGCTGACCAGGGCGCAATTCCCCGGAATCCGTGCCCCGGAGCGAATTCCCGGGCCGCCCGGGTGGCTTAATTCCGGTATTCCGGACCGCAGTTGACACTGTGACGTTCGCCACTCCCGGCGGCCTCGACAAGGCTGCCCGCGTGTGCAGAAATCCCCGCCGCGCCCGCCGTCCGCGGGCCGTTGTGTCCGCATTGATGAACCGTTGTACGAATCCTGTCGCTGTCGGTTTTTCGGTGCGTCCGCACCCGGTTTCACTCCGTGATGAACCCTCAACTCGGGCGGCCTCGAACCGCGCTGCGGGCGCGGACTAATGTCGACGCGACAACATCGCAGCAACCCCCGTGATCCGCCGCGCCACCCTCGCTTGCCGGGTTCACGGAATCGAACAGCTCTGGAGAAAGTCCCGCATGAACCGCAAGACTCTGGTGCTGCCGGCAGTGGCCGGCCTGCTCACGCCGGTTCTCGCCGCGTGTGGCGGAACCGACAGTGGGGCCAAGAACGGCGACCCCATCGTCGTCGGCACCACGGACCGGTTCACGGCCACGAGCGACGCTCCCGCGCCCCTGGACCCCGCCTACGCCTACGACGTCGGCACCTGGAACATCCTGCGCCAGACGGTGCAGACCCTGATGACCCAGCCCAAGGGTGAGGGCAGCCCCGTCCCGGAGGCCGCCGAGAGCTGCAGCTTCACCGACACCGGCAACGAGCGCTACGCCTGCAAGCTGCGCAGCGGACTGAAGTTCGCCAGCGGCGAGCCCGTCACCGCCGCCGACGTGAAGTTCTCGATCGACCGCGCGCTCAAGCTCCAGGCCGACAGCGGTGTGGCGGCCCTGCTGAACACCGTAGACACCGTCGAGACGCAGGGCGACCGCGAGGTCATCTTCCACCTGAAGACCGCCGACGCCACCTTCCCGTTCAAGCTGTCCACCCCGGTCGCGGGCATCGTCAGCCCCAAGACGTACTCCAAGGACAAGCTGCGCGACGGCTTCGAGGTCGACGGCTCCGGCCCGTACACCTTCAAGGCCGAGGTCAAGGGCGACGCCATGGTCAGCGGCGTCTTCACCAAGAACCCCTCGTACAAGGGGAGTTCCACGGTGAACAACGACAAGGTGGAGATCCGCTCCTTCGACGACGCCGACGCCATGGGTGCCGCCATCGACCGCGGCGACATCGACGTCATGAGCCGCACCATGTCGCCCGGCCAGATCCAGAAGCTCGACGGCGGCGCCGACTCCAACGCCGACCTGGTCGACATGCCGGGTCTGGAGATCCGCTACCTCGCCTTCAACACCGACGCGCCGACCGTCAAGGACAAGGCCGTCCGCCAGGCCATGGCCCAGGTCATCAACCGCGGCGAGCTGATCTCCAAGGTCTACGGCACCCAGGCCGAGCCGCTGTACTCCCTGGTGCCCGCCACCCTCGCCGGCCACTCCAACTCGTTCTTCAACAAGTACGGCGACCCCAGCTCCGCCAAGGCCAAGGCGCTGCTCGCCAAGGCCGGCGTCACCGCCCCGGTCAAGCTGACCCTGCACTACACCACCGACCACTACGGCTCCGCCACCAAGCAGGAGTTCGAGGTCCTGCAGAAGCAGCTCAACGACAGCGGAGTCTTCGACGTCACCATCCAGGGCCACCCCTGGGCCACCTTCCGCCCCGCGGAGCAGAAGGGCCGCTACGACGTCTACGGCATGGGCTGGTTCCCCGACTTCCCCGACGCCGACAACTTCCTCGCGCCCTTCCTCGACAAGGACAACTTCCTCAACTCGCCTTACAGCAACAGCGAGATCGAGCGGAGCCTGATCCCCGAGTCCCGCCGCGAGGCGAACCGGATCGACGCCGACAAGATCCTCACCGACATCCAGGACACCGTCGCCGAGGACGTCCCCGTGCTGCCGCTGTGGCAGGGCAAGCAGTACGTCGCCGCGCGGGACGACATCACGGGCACCTCGTACGCCCTGAACTCCTCCTCGACGCTTCAGCTGTGGGAGCTCGGCCGTGGTGTGAGCGGCTGACGTCTCCCGTACCCGGAGCCGCGACGGCGGCTCCGGGCCACGAACCGACGACAAGGCACTGCTGTGAACATGCGCAACCAGTGGCCGGTCCTGCCCGTGGTGGCGGGGCTGGCCTGCGGCCTGTTGACCGGCTGCGGCTCCGAGACCGGCGACGCCGAGGGCACCGGCCAGGCGATGGTGATGGGGATGTCCGACGACGTCCTGGCCACCGACCCGGCATCCGGCTACGACCCAGGCTCCTGGCTGCTGTTCAACAACGTCTTCCAGTCGCTTCTCAGCTTCCCCAACGGCGGCACCCAGCCCGAGCCGGAGCTCGCCAGGTCCTGCTCGTTCCGTGACACCCGGGCCACCGTCTTCAAGTGCGAGCTGAAGGACGACCTGAAGTTCAGCAACGGCGACTCCCTCACCTCCGAGGACGTCAAGTTCTCCTTCGACCGCCTGCTGAAGATCAACGACCCCGCCGGTCCGGCTGTCATGTTCCCGACGCTGGAGCAGGTCGAGACGCCCGACGAGAAGACCGTCGTCTTCCGCCTCAACGCCCCCGACGCGACCTTCCCCAGCAAGATCGCCTCCGGCGCCGGCTCCATCGTCGACCACCGCCAGTACGACGCCGGCCGGCTGCGCACCGACAAGAAGGCCATCGGTTCCGGCCCCTACAAGCTCGACTCCTTCGACAAGGGCCAGGCCGTCTTCTCGGTCAACTCGCACTACCAGGGCACCGCCGACATCAAGAACAACGGCGTCACCCTCAAGTTCTTCCACGGCGACCAGAAGGCCCTGAAGACCGCCCTCCTCGGCGGCGACATCGACCTCGCCTACCGCGGCCTCAGCGCCCGCGACATCACCGACATCGACAGCCAGGAAGGCACCAAGGGCATCGAGGTCATCGAGGGCAGCAGCGCCGAGGTCCAGCACCTCGTCTTCAACATGAAGGACCCCGTCGCCGGAAAGCTCGGCGTCCGCAAGGCCATCGCCCACCTGCTCGACCGCGACGCCCTCATCCACAACGTCTACCAGGGCACCGCCACCCCGCTGTACTCGATCATCCCGGCCGGCATCATCGGCCACAACACCGCCTTCTTCGACACCTACGGCGCCCGCCCCTCCAAGGCCAAGGCCGCCCAGGCCCTGCGCGCCGACGGCATCACGGGCAAGGTCAAGCTGACCCTCTGGTCCACCCCCGCACGCTACGGCCCCGCCACCGACGCCGAACTGCGCGCCGTCGCCGACCAGCTCAACGCCAGCGGCCTCTTCGAAGCCGACGTCCAGTCCGTCGCCTTCGGCCAGTACGAGAAGGACATCGCCGACGGCAAGTACGGCGTCTACGTCAAGGGCTGGGTGCCCGACTACCCCGACGCCGACAACTTCACCGCCCCCTTCTTCGGCAAGGGCAACGTCCTCGCCAACCACTACGACAACACCCGCCTCACCGGCACCCTGCTCCCCGCCACCGCCGCCCAGAGCAACCGCGCCGCCACCGACAGGGACTTCGGCCAGCTCCAGGACATCGTCGCCGACGAACTGCCCCTGCTGCCCGTCTGGCAGGCCAAGCAGTACGCCGTCGTCCGCGACGGCGTCTACGGCCTCGAATACTGCCTCGACGCCTCCACCGTGTTCCGCTTCTGGGAACTCAGCAAGAGCTGACCCCGCCCGGACACACCCGCCCGCACAACACCGAGGGCGCCCCTCCCACCAGGAAGGGGCGCCCTCGGCCGTACCAGGACCCGCTACTGCGCGCCCGGCCGCACCAGACCGCTCTCGTACGCGTACACCGCCGCCTGCACCCGGTCCCGCAGACCCAGCTTCGTCAGCACATGCCCCACATGCGTCTTCACCGTCGTCTCCGACACGAACAGATCCGCCGCGATCTCCGCGTTCGACAACCCCCGCGCCACCAGCTTCAGCACCTCCACCTCACGGTCCGTCAGCGTGTGCAGCGTGCTCGGCGCCGGCTCCTCACCCGACGGCAGATGCGTCGCGTACTTGTCCAGCAGCCGCCGCGTGATGCTCGGCGCCAGCATCGCCTCACCCGCCGCCACCACCCGGATCGCCTGCACCAGCTCGTCCGCCGGAGCGTCCTTCAGCAGGAACCCGCTCGCCCCCGCCCGGAGCGCCTCCACCACGTACTCGTCCAGATCGAATGTCGTCAGCACCAGCACCTTTGCCGGACCGTCCCGCTCCGGACCCGTGATCTGCCGCGTCGCCTCCACCCCGTCCATCCGCGGCATACGGATGTCCATCAGCACCACATCCGGCTGCAGCGCACGCACCTGATCGAGCGCCTGAAGACCGTCACCTGCCTCACCGACGACCGCGATGTCCTGCTCCGCCTCCAGAATCATCCGGAACCCGGTACGCAACAGCGGCTGGTCATCGACCAAAAGGACGCGGATGGCCACGTGACACTCCTTCGCTAGACCGGGCCCATTGTGCCCTCGCCACCGGCACCCGACTCCGCCGCCCTCACCGCCAGCGGATACGGCGGGGGAGTCCCCCCGAACTCCGGACACACCGCCTGGTGATCGCACCAGCCGCACAGCTTCGTCGGCCGCGGCCGCCACACCCCCGTCTCCGTCGCCTCCCGGATCGCCGCCCACAACGCCAGCAGCTTGCGCTCCACCCGCTCCAGATCCGCCGGCACCGGGTCGTACGTCAGCACGTCACCACTGCCGAGATACACGAGCTGCAGCCGCCGCGGCACCACCCGCTTCAGCCGCCACACCACCAGCGCGTAGAACTTCATCTGGAACAGCGCGTCCTCCGCGTACTCCGGCCGCGGCGCCTTGCCCGTCTTGTAGTCGACGATGCGCACCTCACCCGTCGGCGCCACATCCACCCGGTCGATGATCCCGCGCAGCCGCAGCCCCGAATCCAGCTCCGTCTCCACGAACAGCTCACGCTCGGCCGGCTCCAGCCGCGTCGGGTCCTCCAGCGAGAACCAGCGCTCCACGAGCCGCTCCGCCTCACCCAGCCAGCGCGCCAGCCGCTCACCCTCCGGATCGCCCTCGAACAGCTCCGCGACCTCCGGACGGCTCTCCCGCAACCGGTCCCACTGCGCCGGGACCAACGACTTCGCCCGCGGCGCCGTACGCTCCCGCGCCGGCGCGTCGAACAACCGCTCCAGCACCGCGTGCACCAGCGTGCCCCGCGTCGCCGCCTCGCTCGGCTTCTCCGGCAACCGGTCGATCACCCGGAACCGGTACAGCAGCGGACACCGCATGAAATCACTCGCCCGCGACGGAGACAGCGACGAAGGCGCCACGACGGCCCGCACGACACCCTCCGCGCCGCCCTCGCCGGCCCGAACGCCCTCAGGACCCCTGTCCTCACCACTGCTCTCCATGACCCAAGACCATACGGCCCGGCACCGACAGTCACCCAGCCCCGCACCCCCGCCCCGCGGACACCAGGGTGCCGAAGCGGACCACGCCACCCGGGCCGCATACCATCGAGGCGAGACCCCTTCCGCCCAGTCACGCGCGGAAGACGCTTCGAACGAGGGGACAGCGTGGACGTGAGCGGCGGGAACGGGCAGCCGCGGCCGGACGAGAACCACCCGGCCGAGCACCCCCCAGTGCCTCCGACCCCGAACCCGGAACACGACCCCGAACACAGCCCCGGACAGGGCCGGGACACCCCCGACCGGCCCGGACCCGCCGACACCGCGGACCGCGCCGACCACGAACACCGCTCCCTCGCCCACGCCGGGATCGCCCGCACCGACCCGCCCCCCGAGCGCCCCAAGGAACCCGGCGGCGGCATCCTCATGGGCCGCCCCTTCGGCGTACCCGTCTACGTCGCCCCCAGCTGGTTCCTCGTCGCCGCCCTCATCACCTGGGTCTTCGGCGGCCAGCTCGACCGCGTCCTGCCCGAACTCGGCGCCCTGCGCTACCTCGTCTCCCTCTTCTTCGCGGTCGCCTTCTACGCCTCCGTACTGGTCCACGAACTCGCCCACACCATCGCCGCGCTCCGCTTCAAACTCCCCGTCCGCCGCATCCAGCTCCAGTTCTTCGGCGGCGTCTCCGAGATCGAGAAGGAAGCCGAGACACCCGGCCGCGAATTCGTCCTCGCCTTCGTCGGCCCCCTGCTCTCCCTCGTCCTCGCCGGACTCTTCTACCTCGCCCTCAAACCCGTGACGCCCGGCACCGTCCCCGGCGTCCTCCTCGCCGGACTGATGATCTCCAACCTGATCGTCGCCGTCTTCAACCTCCTGCCCGGCCTCCCCCTCGACGGCGGACGCATGCTCCGCGCCGTCGTCTGGAAGATCACCGGCAAGCCCATGACCGGCACCGTCGCCGCCGCCTGGGTCGGCCGCGCCCTCGCCGTCTCCGTCCTCATCGGACTGCCCCTGCTCAACCAGTCCGGCGCCCTCGGCGGCGACCAGGACATCAGCGGCATGGACACCGTCACCGACGCCCTGCTCGCCGCCATCCTCGCCGCCATCATCTGGACCGGCGCCGGAAACAGCCTCCGCATGGCCCGCCTGCGCGAACACCTCCCCGACCTCCGCGCCCGCACCCTCACCCGCCGCGCCGTCCCCGTCCAGACCGACACCCCCCTGTCCGAAGGACTGCGCCGCGCCAACGCCGCCGGAGCCCGCGCCCTCGTCGTCGTCGACGCCGACGGCACCCCCCTCTCCCTCGTCCGCGAAGCCGCCATCGTCGGCGTCCCCGAACACCGCCGCCCCTGGGTCGCCGTCAGCGAACTCGCCCAGGACCTCACCGACGGCATGCGCGTCTCCGCCGAACTCTCCGGCGAGGAACTCCTCGACACCCTCCGCGCCACCCCCGCCACCGAGTACCTCGTCATCGAGAACACCGGCGAGATCTACGGCGTCCTCTCCGCGGCGGACGTCGAACGCGCCTTCGTCAAGGCCATGGCACGGCCCTCCTGACGGCAGCCCTGACGGCAGCGGCACCGTGGTCGGCGCCCCCCTCCGCTGCCGGTAGGCTGGTCACATGTCCGAACCGACCGGTGCCGCCCGCAGGCGCGGGCCCTTCAAGGTCGGGGACCAGGTTCAGCTGACCGACCCCAAGGGCCGCCACTACACGTTCACGCTCGAAGCCGGGAAGAACTTCCACACCCACAAGGGCTCCTTCCCGCACGACGAGCTGATCGGCGCACCCGAGGGCAGCGTTGTCCGCACCACCGGAAACGTCGCCTACCTCGCGCTGCGCCCCCTGCTCCCCGACTACGTCCTGTCCATGCCCCGCGGCGCCGCCGTGGTCTACCCCAAGGACGCGGGGCAGATCCTGGCCTTCGCCGACATCTTCCCCGGCGCACGCGTCGTCGAAGCGGGCGTGGGCTCCGGCTCCCTGAGCAGCTTCCTGCTGCGCGCCATCGGCGACCAGGGCATGCTGCACTCCTACGAGCGCCGCGAGGACTTCGCCGAGATCGCCAAGCAGAACGTCGAGCGCTACTTCGGCGGCGAACACCCCGCCTGGCAGCTCACCGTCGGCGACCTCCAGGACAACCTGTCCGACACCGACGTCGACCGCGTCATCCTCGACATGCTCGCCCCCTGGGAATGCCTCGAGGCCGTCTCCAAGGCACTCGTCCCCGGCGGCATCCTCTGCGCCTACGTCGCCACCACCACCCAGCTCGCCCGGACCGTCGAGTCCATCCGCGAGATCGGCTGCTTCAACGAGCCGACCGCCTGGGAGACGATGATCCGCAACTGGCACATCGAGGGCCTCGCCGTCCGCCCCGACCACCGCATGATCGGCCACACCGGCTTCCTCCTCACCGCCCGCCGCCTGGCCGACGGCGTCGAGCCGCCCATGCGCCGCCGCCGCCCCGCCAAGGGCGCCTACGGCGAGGACTACGCCGGCCCCAACGCCGACGGCGGCGCCGGTCGCTGACCCGCACCCACCCGGCACTCCACGAAGGCGCCGTGCCCCGTACCCGCAGCCGCGGGAACCCGGGCACGGCGCCCTCGCGTTCCCCCGCCACACCTCCGCCGAATCCGCACCCGCCCCGCCGTTCCCACCCACCGTGACGTGTGACACCATGCTGGCCACCCCTTCACCGGCACAGCCCCACAGGAGACCCTCCTAGTGCAGCAATCCGCCGTCCCGGAGCTCGCCCGCACGGACACCCGGCCCATCCACTGGGTCGCCACGGCCACCGCGGTCGCCGGCGTGATCGCACTGTCCTCCCTCGTACAGCCCGGCCCGGCCACCGCGGCCCAGCCCTCCGGCACCACCGAGGCCAGGCCCGCCCCCGCGCCCGTCGCCACCACCCCGCCCGGCACCACCGGCGTCCGCTTCCCCCTGGACTGCGGCCCCGTCAAAGCCGTCGTCGCCCACCAGGCCGACGGCGACCTCGACGGCGACGGCAAACCCGAGACCGTCGCCGTCGTCCACTGCGACGCCCCCATGGGCACCCCGCCCGACGCCGTCTACGTCCTCACCCGCAACGCCACCGACGGCAGCCCCCGCGTCGTCGCCACCCTCGTCCAGCCGGCCGACCGCCTCACCGTCACCGACCTCGGCCTCGACGCCCGCACCGTCACCGCCACCTTGCTCGGCTACTCCTCCGACGACGTACCGAGCTGCTGCCCCGACGTACGCAAGCCCGCCGCCTGGAAGTGGAACGGCCACGCCTTCCTGCGCTCCACCCCCGCCGACACCCGGGGCGTCTGACCCCACAACGCACAAGACGCGCGCATGCGGTCGCACGCGCGCGTCATCGCAGGGAACCGCCGGCCGGACTCAGTCCGCCTCGGGCCCGTACACCTCGACCTTGTCCGAAACACGGCGCACATGGATGCACGCCCCCGGGCACTCCTTCGCCGAGTCCACGACATCCGTGAGCAGCGGCAGCGGCACCGGCGTCGTCGCCCCCACGTCCTGCAGCAGCTCGTCGCCGGCGTCCTTCACATAGGCCAGCCCGTCGATGTCCAGCTCGAACACCTCCGGCGCGTACTGGACGCAGATCCCGTCGCCGGTACACAGGTCCTGGTCGATCCAGACCTCCAGCGCCTCGCCGTCCGGGGCCTCCTGCTGCACGCTCATCTCTCCTGACCTCGGTTCGCCGGACGGACCCGCCCGGCGGCTGTCGAACAACCACGACCCTACCTCCGCCGCCCGCTTTCCCGCCGTGTGCGAAGCGGTGGGGGGTTCCTCCCACCCCTCGACGGCACCTTCAGGACGCCGCCCGCTCAGGAGGACGGCCGACGGGGGAGAGGCCGCCGACGATCACATCCGGCCACCCCGGACCCCGCACCACCCGGCCCGCCCCGTCGCTCAGTGTGATGACCGTACGAACCCCCTCCACCCCGCCCCGGAACCGCCCGGACACCCCGCTGAGGACAACTCCGGCCACTCCTGGAGGGTCTTGACACCCACCGACCCGGAACAAGCGGCTTCCGCATCACGTTCAGTGGGTATCCCCTCCGTGCGAGAGGGAGCGCACCGGGTGACCGACGACACACCTTGACAGTCTTTGTGATCTAGGGGTTTCAATCGACACCCACCCAGGTAGGGTCTGGAAGCGTCCAGCTCCCCTTGGAGGAGGTGAGGACCGTGGCAGCCCACGACGACGACATGAACCGCGGCATCCGCCCGGGACGAGGGTCCGACGACCCGGCCGGGCAGATCGCCTATCTTGAGCAGGAGATCGCCGTCCTGCGCCGCAAGCTCGCCGACTCTCCGCGGCACACGAGGATTCTCGAGGAGCGGATCGTCGAGCTGCAGACCAACCTGGCCGGCGTCTCCGCGCAGAACGAGCGCCTGGCCAACACACTCCGCGAGGCCCGCGACCAGATCGTGGCCCTCAAGGAGGAAGTCGACCGGCTCGCCCAGCCGCCGGCCGGCTTCGGAGCCTTCCTGCAGGCCAACGAGGACGGCACTGCCGACATCTTCACCGGCGGCCGCAAGCTCCGCGTCAACGTCAGCCCGAGCGTCGAACTCGACAACCTCAGGCGCGGCCAGGAAGTCATGCTCAACGAGGCGCTCAACGTGGTCGAGGCCATGGAGTACGAGAGCGTCGGCGACATCGTCACCCTCAAGGAGATCCTCGAGGACGGCGAACGCGCCCTGGTGCTCGGACACACCGACGAGGAACGCGTGGTCCGGCTCGCCGAACCGCTCAGGGGCATCACCATCCGCCCCGGCGACGCCCTCCTCCTCGAACCCCGCTCCGGCTACGTCTACGAGGTCGTCCCCAAGAGCGAGGTCGAAGAACTCGTCCTCGAAGAAGTCCCCGACATCGGCTACGAACAGATCGGCGGACTCGGCGGCCAGATCGAGGCCATCCGCGACGCCGTCGAACTCCCTTACCTCTACCCCGACCTCTTCAAGGAGCACGAGCTGCGGCCGCCCAAGGGCGTCCTCCTCTACGGCCCCCCCGGATGCGGTAAGACCCTGATCGCCAAGGCCGTCGCCAACTCGCTCGCCAAGAAGGTCGCGGAAGTGACCGGAGTGGCCGCGGGCAAGAGCTTCTTCCTCAACATCAAGGGCCCCGAGCTGCTCAACAAGTACGTCGGTGAGACCGAGCGGCAGATCCGCCTCGTCTTCCAGCGTGCCCGTGAGAAGGCCAGCGAGGGCACCCCCGTCATCGTCTTCTTCGACGAGATGGAATCCCTCTTCCGCACCCGCGGCTCCGGCGTCAGCTCCGACGTCGAGAACACCATCGTCCCGCAGCTCCTCGCGGAGATCGACGGTGTCGAGGGCCTGCAGAACGTGGTCGTGATCGGTGCCTCCAACCGCGAGGACATGATCGACCCCGCCATCCTGCGGCCCGGCCGGCTCGATGTGAAGATCAAGATCGAGCGTCCCGACGCCGAGGCGGCCAAGGACATCTTCGGCAAGTACCTCACCGAGCGCCTCCCGCTGCACTCCGA
Organism: Streptomyces sp. NPDC046860; assembly: GCF_040645115.1. Taxonomy (NCBI): domain Bacteria; kingdom Bacillati; phylum Actinomycetota; class Actinomycetes; order Kitasatosporales; family Streptomycetaceae; genus Streptomyces; species Streptomyces sp. NPDC046860. The sequence goes on from NZ_JBEYXQ010000009.1 coordinate 81,397, forward strand.
CGACCTCGGCGAGCACGGCGGCGACAAGGAGATCACTGTCCAGAGCATGATCCAGACGGCGGTCGAGCAGATGTACGCGGAATCCGAGGAGAACCGCTTCCTGGAAGTCACCTACGCCAACGGTGACAAGGAAGTCCTCTACTTCAAGGACTTCAACTCCGGCGCCATGATCGAGAACATCGTGGGCCGGGCCAAGAAGATGGCGATCAAGGACTTCCTCGACAAGAGCCAGAAGGGTCTCCGCGTCTCCCACCTCCTCCAGGCCTGCGTGGACGAGTTCAAGGAGAACGAGGACCTGCCCAACACCACCAACCCCGACGACTGGGCCCGGATCTCCGGAAAGAAGGGCGAGCGGATCGTCTACATCCGCACCCTCATCACCGGAAAGCAGGGCGCGGACACCGGACGGTCCATCGACACGGTGGCGAACACCGGTCAGTACCTGTAAAAGGCGGAGCGGCTGCGGATGCCCGCCTCGGGCATCCGCAGCCGCTCGCTTTTTCAGGCCACGACCGGAGCAGTCAATGACGCAAATGATCTCCCCACCAGTGCAAAGGCGTTCTAGGCTCTTTCCTACCGCCGAGTCGCGCAGTGCGGGGACGGGCACCGCACACGCACCGGAGCGCCAGCGGTACGCGAGCGGCATCCAAGACAGAGGGTGCCGCCGGGCAAGGAGGGCCGCATGACCGTACGGCGAGTAATGGGCATCGAGACGGAGTACGGCATCTCCGTCCCCGGCCACCCCAACGCCAATGCCATGCTCACCTCGTCCCAGATCGTCAACGCCTACGCGGCGGCGATGCACCGGGCCCGACGGGCCCGCTGGGACTTCGAGGAGGAGAACCCGCTGCGCGACGCGCGAGGCTTCGACCTCGCACGCGAGGCCGCCGACTCCAGCCAGCTCACCGACGAGGACATCGGCCTCGCCAACGTCATCCTCACCAACGGCGCCCGGCTCTACGTCGACCACGCCCACCCCGAATACAGCGCCCCCGAGGTCACCAACCCGCGTGACGCCGTCCTGTGGGACAAGGCCGGCGAGCGCATCATGGCCGAGGCCGCCGAACGCGCCGCCGCGCTGCCCGGAGCCCAGCCCATCCACCTCTACAAGAACAACACCGACAACAAGGGCGCCTCCTACGGCACGCACGAGAACTACCTGATGAAGCGGGAGACCGCCTTCTCGGACATCGTGCGCCACCTGACGCCCTTCTTCGTCTCCCGGCAGGTCTTCGCGGGCGCCGGCCGCGTCGGCATCGGGCAGGACGGCCACGAACACGGCTTCCAGCTCAGCCAGCGCGCCGACTACTTCGAGGTCGAGGTGGGACTGGAGACCACCCTCAAACGGCCCATCATCAACACCCGCGACGAACCGCACGCCGACGCCGAGAAGTACCGCCGCCTGCACGTGATCATCGGCGACGCCAACCTCTCGGAGATCTCCACCTACCTCAAGCTGGGCACCACCGCACTGGTCCTGTCCATGATCGAGGACAACTTCATCGCGGTGGACCTCGCCGTGGACCAGCCCGTACGCACTCTCCACCAGGTCTCCCACGACCCCTCCCTCAAGCACCTCGTCACGCTCCGCAGCGGCCGCACGCTCACCGCCGTGCAGCTGCAGATGGAGTACTTCGAGCTGGCCCGCAAGTACGTCGAGGAGCGCTACGGTGCCGACGCCGACGACCAGACAAGGGACGTCCTCGTCCGCTGGGAGGACACCCTCACCCGGCTGGAGCGGGACCCCATGAGCCTGGCCGCGGAACTCGACTGGGTCGCCAAGCGGCAGCTCATGGAGGGCTACCGGCGCCGTGACGACCTCGACTGGGACGCGCCGCGGCTGCACCTGGTCGACCTCCAGTACGCCGACGTACGCCCCGAGAAGGGCCTCTACAACCGTCTGGTCGACAAGGGCCGCATGAAGCGGCTGCTGGACGAGTCGGAGGTCGAGCGGGCGCGTACGAAGCCGCCGGAGGACACCCGGGCCTATTTCCGGGGCCGGTGCCTGGAGCAGTACGCGGACGACGTCGCCGCGGCCTCCTGGGACTCGGTCATCTTCGACCTCCCGGGGCGGGACTCGCTCCAGCGGGTGCCAACCCTGGAACCGCTTCGCGGAACGCGAAATCACGTCAAGGAGCTGCTGGACCGGTGCCGGACGGCGGACGAGCTGGTCAGGGTGCTCTCCGGTAATTGAAACCCCTGTCCGGCGCATTGATTCGGCTCCCTTCGCAGGGTGGAAAACCCGGCGTCAGGGAATCATCGAGATGGCCCCCGTACGTTCCCGGAACTACGGGGCCGATGTCGGACCCGGCTTGTAGGGTCTGATCATCACCGAACGGCGAACTGAGCGGGGTGAGGGTTATGGCGACCAAGGACACCGGCGGCGGCCAGCAGAAGGCCACACGCTCCACCGAAGAGGTCGAGGAGCAGACCCAGGAAGCACAGGGCTCCGAGGACCTCAAGGAACGACAGGAAAAGCTGAGCGACGACGTCGACTCGGTCCTGGACGAAATCGATGATGTGCTCGAGGAGAACGCCGAGGACTTCGTACGAAGCTTCGTTCAGAAGGGCGGGCAGTAAGCCGATTCGGCCTTCGAATCGAAGGTGCGGGGGTGTAAGTGAGGAGTGCGGAGGTGAAGCGCTGCTCGCGGTGCAATGCCACAAAGCCGCGGGCGGCGTTCGCCAGTAACAAGTCGGCTCGTGACGGCTTGCAAAGCTTGCCGGGCTGCCAAGGGGCGCGCACATCATCTGAAGCGGAACTACGGCATGACCGAGGCCGAGCGCGACGCCATGGTCGCCGCGCAGCGCGGGCTCTGTGTGATCTGTCTGAATGCCCCGGCCGCACATGTGGATCACTGCCACAAGACGGGTAGGGTCCGTGGCGTACTGTGCTTCAACTGCAATTCGGCCATCGGCAAGCTGGGGGACGATCCCGAGGCCGTACGCCGGGCCGCCGCCTATCTGGAAGGAAACTCGTGGAAGCCAATACTCGTGGCACCGGGCGTCTACCAGCTGCCTTCCTGACGCCTGGGTCGTCCTCCTTCATGGACTTCCTGTCGGACCACCAGCCGGAGCTGCTGCCGGGCAAGCGGACGCTGCCGCCGGTGCAGGGTGTGATCGAGGCCCCGCACGGCACGACGATCGTGGCCGTCACCTTCCCCGGAGGCGTCGTTCTGGCCGGTGACCGCCGGGCCACCATGGGCAACGTCATCGCCCAGCGGGACATCGAGAAGGTGTTCCCGGCGGACGAGCACTCGGCGGTGGGCATCGCCGGCACGGCGGGTCTGGCCGTGGAGATGGTGAAGCTCTTCCAGCTGGAGCTGGAGCACTTCGAGAAGGTCGAAGGCGCGCAGCTCTCCCTGGAGGGCAAGGCGAACCGTCTGTCGACGATGATCCGCTCCAACCTCGGCATGGCCATGCAGGGCCTGGCCGTGGTGCCGCTGTTCGCGGGGTACGACCTGGACCGCGAGAAGGGCCGCATCTTCTCGTACGACGTGACGGGCGGCCGTAGCGAGGAGCACAACTACGCGGCGACGGGTTCGGGCTCGGTGTTCGCGCGCGGTGCGATGAAGAAGCTGTTCCGGGACGACCTGAGCGAGGACGAGGCCACCACGCTGGTGGTGCAGGCGCTGTACGACGCGGCAGACGACGACTCGGCGACCGGTGGTCCCGACGTCGCCCGCCGGATCTATCCGATCATCACGGTGATCACCGACGAGGGTTTCCGCAGGCTGACCGAGCAGGAGGCGTCGGAGCTGTCCCGCGCGGTGCTCCAGCGGCGGCTGGAGGAGCCGGACGGTCCGCGGGCCGCCCTGCTCTGAGCGGGCGTCCTGTCTTCGCAGTGAGGTGATCCCAGTGACCATGACAGAAAGGGACGGATAACCGGTGTCGACGCCGTTCTATGTCTCACCCCAGCAGGCCATGGCGGACCGCGCCGAGTACGCCCGCAAGGGCATCGCGCGCGGTCGCAGCCTGGCGGTCATGCAGTACGCCGACGGGATCGTGTTCGTCGGCGAGAACCCGTCCCGTGCGCTGCACAAGTTCAGCGAGATCTACGACCGGATCGGTTTCGCGGCCGCCGGCAAGTACAACGAGTACGAGAACCTGCGCATCGGCGGTGTGCGGTACGCGGACCTGCGGGGTTACACCTACGACCGGGACGACGTGACCGCGCGCGGCCTGGCGAACGTGTACGCGCAGACGCTGGGCACGATCTTCTCCTCGGCGGCCGAGAAGCCGTACGAGGTGGAGCTGGTGGTGGCGGAGGTCGGTGAGACGCCGGAGGGCGACCAGATCTACCGGCTGCCGCACGACGGTTCCATCGTGGACGAGCACGGTTCGGTGGCGGTCGGCGGCAACTCCGAGCAGATCAGCACGTTCCTGGACCAGCGGCACCGGGACGGGATGAGCCTGGCGGAGGCGCTGAAGCTCGCGGTGCAGGCGCTGTCGCGGGACACCAACGGCGGCGAGCGGGAGATCCCGGCGGAGCGTCTGGAGGTGGCGGTGCTGGACCGGACGCGGCCGCAGAAGCGGAAGTTCAAGCGGATCGTGGGCGGTCAGCTCTCGCGGTTGCTGGCGGCGAACGGTGCCGCGACCGAGGCGGAGAGCGCGGAGGACCCGGACGACCCGGACGGCGCCTCGGGGGCGTCGGGCTCCGGGAAGGAGTGAGGCGCGTCCCGCGTGGTGTGGTTCAGGTGCCCTCGGCCGGTCTCCGGTCGGGGGCACCTGCCGTTGTGGGCCTGTTGCGGGCCCGTGGAGGGGTCTAGGAGGGCCGTGGAGGGGCCGTGGAGGCTCGCGTGACGAGGTGGACGGGGATGTCCCCGTGTTCCGGCTCGCGGCCGTCCAGGACGGCGAGGAGGGCTTGCATGCCGCGTTCGCCGAAGAGTTCGGCGTCGAGGCGGACGGTGGTGAGTTCGGGGTCGAGGGCGGTGGCGAGGGCGAGGTCGTCGAGGCCGGTGACGGAGATGTCGTCGGGGATGCGCAGGCCGAGGCGGCGGGCGGCCTTGTAGGCGCCGGCGGCGAGCTTGTCGTCGTCGCAGACGATGGCGGTGGGGCGGGGTCCCGGCGTGCTGAGGGCGGCTTCGGCGGCGGCGCGGGCGGCGTCGATGGTGATGGGCGCGCGGGCGGTGGTGAGCCGGGTGCCGGGGGTGGCGGCGAGGCGGTCGGCGAGTTCGCGGGCGCGGATCTGGAAGGTCCAGGAGGGCACGTCGGCGGCGAGGTGCAGGACGTGGCGGTGGCCGAGGCCGAGGAGGTGGTCGGTGACCTGGCGGACGCCGTCGGTGATGTCGAGGTTGACGGTGGCGGCGCCGAGGCTGCCGGCGGGGTCGCTGTCGAGCATGACGAGGGGGAGCTGGTCGCCGCTGATGGCGGTGAGGGCGTCGGCGGCCATGGAGGAGGCGATGACGCCGTCGAGGGCGGCCTGGGCGCTGGCGAAGGGGTCGCGGGCGGGGCCGACGCCTTCGGGGGAGGGGTAGAGCACGACGCCGAAGCCGTGTTCGGCGGCGACGCGGGCGGCTCCGGTGTAGACGCCGGCGAAGAACTCGGTGGTGAGGGCGGGGACGACGAGCAGGACGGTGCGGGTGTGGCCGAGGCGGAGGTTGCGGGCGGCGAGGTTGGGGCGGTAGCCGAGGTCGGTGGCGGCCTGGCGTACGCGCCGGGCGGTGGTCTCGGAGACGCGGCCGCGCCATTTGTCGCCGAGGACGAGGGAGACGGCGGCCTGGCTGACTCCCGCCTCGCGGGCGACGTCACGGCTGGTCGGGCGCGTGCTGCTGCGTGCCACCGCGGTCGTGCTCCTCTGGGTGCTGGGTGCTGTGTGGACGGTCGGACAGCGCACATGGTACGTATGAAAGCGTTAGTTATACGTAACACTTCGGGGACATCGCGCGACGGCGGTCGGGGGTGCCGGAGCGGCCGCTGAAGGGGCGGGACATGGCGACGGGTTATCTGGAGATCCTGCGGGCGCGGCACGCGCTGCGGCTGCTGACGGGGACGCTGGTGGGCCGGCTGCCCAACGCGGTGGCGCCGATCGCCATGGTGCTGTTCGTGCGCGCGGAGGGCGGCACGTACAGCCTGGCGGGCGCGCTGGCGGCGGTGTACGGGGTGGCGAACGCGGTGGGGCAGCCGCTGCTGGGGCGGCTGGTGGACCTGTACGGGCAGCCGCGGGTGCAGTTGCCGGCGGCGGTGGCGTCGGCGCTGGCGATGGCGGGGTTCGCGTTCTGCGGGATCGGTCCGCTGGGTCTGGCGTACGCGCTGGTGGCGCTGTCGGGTCTGTGCACGCCGCCGCTGGAGGGCGGTCTGCGGGCGCTGTGGCCGTCGGTGCTGCGCCGGGAGGACCAGGTGCACACGGCGTACGCGCTGGACGCGGTGGCGCAGGAGGTGATGTTCACGGTCGGACCGCTGCTGGTGACGCTGTGCGTCTCGGTGTGGTCGGAGCGGGCGGCGCTGCTGGTGCTGAACGCCCTGGGGGTGCTCGGGGCGCTGTGGGTGGTGGTGTCGGCGCCGTCGCGGGCGTGGCGGTCTCAGCCGCGGGAGGCGCACTGGCTGGGTGCGCTGAGTTCGCGGGGGCTGCTGGCGCTGCTGGGCGCGTTCCTGTTCGTGGGGATCGCGATGGGGTCGATCACGGTGGCGTCGGTGTCGTACGCGGACGGGCACGGCGGGGACGCGGTGTACGGCTGGATGATGGCGGGGCTGGGCCTGGGCGCGCTGGCCGGCGGGACGGTGTACGGGGCGCGGCCGTGGTCCGGGGAGCCGGAGCGGCGCCTGCGGGTGCTGGTGGCGCTGCTGGCGGTGTGTTATCTGCCGCTGCTTCTGATGCCGGGCGCGGTGGCGATGGTGCTGCTGTCGGTGGTGGCGGGGGTGTTCCTGGCGCCGTGCATCGCGTGCGCGTTCATCATCGTGGACCGGCATGCTCCGGCGGGGACGGTGACGGAGGCGTTCTCGTGGCTTGTGACGACGTTCATGGTGGGCGCGTCGGTGGGTACGGGGCTGGCGGGGCCGGTGGTCCAGTCGGGTGGTGCGGCGTGGGGGTTCGCGTTGCCGGGGGTGGCCGGGGGCGTGTCGTTGCTGGTGCTGCTGGCCACGGGGCGGGTGCTGTCGGCTCCGGCCGGGGGCGGTGTGGTTGCGGCTTCATCGGAAAATGATCCAGATCGTGCTGCCGAACCCCGTTTCAGTTCAGGGGATCGGGCGTAATGTTCAGTCATGGACCGCCGCATTTTCGGGCTGGAGAACGAGTACGGCGTCACGTGCACGTTCAGGGGACAGCGGCGTCTGTCTCCTGACGAGGTGGCGCGGTACCTCTTCCGCCGTGTCGTGTCATGGGGCCGCAGCAGCAATGTCTTTCTGCGGAACGGCGCCCGGCTGTATCTCGACGTGGGCTCACATCCGGAATACGCGACACCCGAGTGTGACAATGTGACCGAGCTGGTCACCCACGACAAGGCCGGGGAGCGCATTCTCGAGGGACTCCTGGTGGACGCGGAACGACGCCTGCACGAGGAGGGAATCGCGGGCGACGTCTACCTCTTCAAGAACAACACCGACTCGGCGGGCAACTCCTACGGTTGCCACGAGAACTATCTGGTGGCGCGGCACGGGGAGTTCTCCCGGCTCGCGGACATCCTCATCCCGTTCCTGGTGACCCGGCAGCTTTTGTGCGGGGCGGGCAAGGTGCTGCAGACGCCGCGCGGTGCGGTGTACTGCGTGAGCCAGCGGGCGGAGCACATCTGGGAGGGCGTGTCGTCGGCGACGACGCGTTCGAGGCCGATCATCAACACCCGTGACGAGCCGCACGCGGACGCCGAGCGCTATCGGCGGCTGCATGTCATCGTGGGCGACTCGAACATGTCCGAGACGACGATGCTGCTGAAGGTCGGCGCCACCGATCTGGTGCTGCGCATGATCGAGGCGGGCACGGTGATGCGGGATCTGACGCTGGAGAACCCGATCCGGGCGATCCGCGAGGTCAGTCATGACATCACCGGCCGGCGCAAGGTGCGTCTGGCCAGTGGCCGGGAGGCGTCGGCGCTGGAGGTGCAGCGCGAGTACTTCGACAAGGCGGTGGACTTCTGCGACCGCCGGGGCATCCGTACGGGCACGGTCGCGCAGGTGCTGGAGCTGTGGGGCCGGACGCTGGACGCGATCGAGACGGAGGAGCTCGACCGGATCGGTACCGAGATCGACTGGGTGATGAAGTACAAGCTCATCGAGCGGTACCGCGAGAAGCACAACATGACGATGTCGCATCCGCGGGTCGCGCAGATAGACCTCGCGTATCACGACATCCACCGGCGGCGGGGGCTTTACTACCTGCTCGAGAAGAAGGGTCAGGCGGCGCGGATCTGCAATGACCTGAAGATCTTCGAGGGCAAGTCGGTGCCGCCGCAGACGACTCGGGCGCGGCTGCGCGGTGACTTCATCCGGCGGGCGCAGGAACAGCGCCGGGACTTCACGGTCGACTGGGTGCATCTGAAGCTCAATGACCAGGCTCAGCGCACCGTGTTGTGCAAGGACCCGTTCCGTTCGGTCGACGACCGGGTGGAGAAACTGATCGCCGGAATGTAGTCCGGCCGGTGCGGGCCGCGGGTTTTCGGCGGCCGGCCGGCGGGGCGCCACACGGGCGCCGTACGTTTCCCGTACGGCGCCCTTGTCACGCCGTAGAGTTGCGCGCACGCCAATCCGCAAGATCGACCGATTACGAGGCATCTCCCGTGCGCCGACGCTCACTCCTCATGGCCGCCGTTCCCGCTGGACTGGTCACGCTCGCCGGCTGCGGCGACGGTGATGCGAAGTCGAGCAAGACCAGTGCGTCCCCCTCGGCGTCGCCGTCGGCGCCTCCGCCGCCGAAGATCGTGGACGGGCCGCTGCCGGCCATCACGGCGGGGACGAAGTTCGGGGAGAAGCCGACGGTCGCCAAGGGCTCGGGGGACCCCTCGAAGGACCTGGCGGTCCGCACGGTGATCGCGGGCAGCGGGCGCGCGGTGGCGGAGAACGACTTCATCAAGGCGAACTACCTGGGCCAGATCTGGAGCTCGGGGAAGGTCTTCGACAACTCCTACGACCGCAATCCGCTGGTGCTGCAGCTGGCGCAGGGCAGCATCATCGACGGCTGGCGGTACGCGCTGACGGGGAAGAAGATCGGCAGCCGGGTGGAGATCGCGGTGCCGCCGACCTGGGGGTACGGCCCCTCGGGCAACGAGCAGGCGGGCATCAAGGGGACCGACACGCTGGTGTTCGTGATCGATCTGCTGGACTCCTACAACGACAAGAGCTCGGCCAAGGGCAAGGAGATCCCGCAGACGGACGCGGCGCTGCCGAAGGTGGCGGTGAACACCGACGGCAAGGTGCCGAAGGTGACGCTGCCGAAGTCGGCGCCGCCGAAGAAGCTGGTGTCGAACTACGTGCTGGAGGGTGACGGGGAGGAGGTCACCCGGAAGCAGGCGATCCTGTGCCAGTTCCAGGGGCTGGAGTGGCAGGGCGGCCGGGTGTTCCAGCAGACGTACGGTTCGGGGCGGCTGAGCCAGTTCTCGGTGGAGCAGATGGAGCAGGTCGTCAAGGGCCTCGCCCAGGGTGTGACGGGCAAGAAGGTGGGCAGCCGGGTTCTGGTCGTGGTGCCGCCGGACCTGGGCTACGGCGACAATCCGCCGAGCGGGAGCGGGATCAAGAAGGGCGCCACGCTGGTCTTCACGGTGGACATCCTCGCGGCGATGTAGCGCTCCGGGCGCCGGAGCTGCGGGGATGACAGACTGTCCGTGTTTCGTTTCGTACACACGCAGGAGCTTTTGACGTGAGCATCGACAAGCCCGAGGTCGACTTTCCGGGCGGCGAGCCGCCGAAGGACCTCGAGATCAAGGACATCTGGGAGGGCGACGGCGAGGTCGCCGAGGCCGGCGACCTCGTCAAGGTTCACTACGTGGGCGTCGCGTTCTCCACGGGTGAGGAGTTCGACGCCTCCTGGAACCGCGGCACGCCGCTGGACTTCCAGCTCGGTATCGGCCAGGTCATCTCGGGCTGGGACAAGGGTGTGCAGGGCATGAAGGTCGGCGGTCGCCGCCAGCTCGTGATCCCCGCGCACCTCGCGTACGGCGACCGGGGTGCCGGTGGCCGGATCGCCCCGGGTGAGACGCTGATCTTCGTCTGCGACCTCGTGGCCGTGGGCAAGCGCTGACCTGATCCGGTCCGACCGGTTCTGATCGAAGAGGGGCTCGCGCCTGGTGCGCGGGCCCCTCTTCTTCGACCCTTGTCGTCCGTATCGGCCCTCGTTCTTTGCTTCGGCTTTTGCCACGCCACCTGTGGGCGGTACGGTCGACGGTCGGAAGCACATGAGGAAAGGCGTAGGGCGTCGATGGCCATTGCCAAGGCCGAGCGGCTGATGAACCTCGCGCTGTGCCTGCTCGGCACACGGCGGCCGCTCAGCAAGCGCGAGCTGCGCGGGTCCATCGAGGCGTACCTGGAAGCGGGGTCGGACGACTCCTTCAACCGCATGTTCGAGCGGGACAAGGACGATCTGCGCGAGCTGGGTCTGGTCATCGAGACCGTGGAGAACATCGAGGGCGAGGTCGGCTATCTGGCCCGCCGCGACAGCAACCGGCTGCCCGCGATCACCCTGGACGCCGAGGAGGCCGCGGCGCTGGGCCTGGCCGCCAAGGTCTGGCAGCAGGCCCGGCTGGCCGGCGCGGCCAGCGGCGCGCTGCAGAAGCTGCGCGCGGCCGGGCTGCCCGAGGACGTCGACCCGTACGGCTCGCACGGCGCGCTGGAGCCGCGCATCCCGGTGCACGAGGCCGCCTTCGAACCGCTGATGCTGGCCTGCCGGGACCGCCGTCCGGTGGTCTTCGACTACCGCAAGGCGACCGCCGCCCGCCCCGAGACCCGGACCGTCGAGCCGTGGGCGCTGGAGTGCTGGCGCGGCCACTGGTACCTGGCGGGCTACGACCGGGACCGGGGCGCAGAGCGGGTCTTCCGGCTGTCCCGGATCACCGGCAAGGTCCGCGCGCGCGGCGCGGGCTTCACCGCGCCGGTGCCGGACGTGGTGACGGTGCGCGAGACCGTGCGGGGCTGGGCGGGGGAGACCGCCGACCGCTCCGCGCTGATCCGGCTGCGCGCGGGCGCCGGTTACCCCTTGCGGGCCAAGGCCACCAAGGTGCGGGAACTGGGCGACGGCTGGGACGAGTTGGAGATCCCGTACGGGCACGGACTGGACGCCTGGCTGGTGGAGTTCGGGCCGGACGTGGTGGTGCTGGAACCGGCCGAGCTGCGGGCGGACGTCGTGGACCGGCTGCGTGCCGTGGCCAAGGGCTGAGGGGGAACGGAACCAAGAGCATGGCAGGCAAACCGGCTAGGCCCGTGAACGCCATCGACCAGACCCGGCGGATGCTGTCGCTGGTCACGTATCTGCGCGAGCGCCCCGGCGCCCGGATCGCGGACGTGGCCCGCGCCTTCGGCGTCACCGAGGACGAGCTCGTCGGCGACCTCGACGTGCTGCCCATGTGCGGCACCAGTTTCCGCGGCGGCGACCTGCTGGACATCGACACCGACGGCGAGCGCATCTGGTGGCACAACGCCGCCGCGCTCGGCGAGGACGCGGCCGAGCCGTTGCGGCTGGCCGCCGACGAGGCGACCGCGCTGCTGGTGGCCGCCCGCGCGGTGGCCACCCTGCCCGGGCTGCGCGAGAGCGACCGGCAGGCGCTGGTGCGGGCGACGGCCAAGGTGGAGACCGCGGCCGGCGAGGCGGCCGGGGCCAGCTCCCGCCTGTCGGTGACCTTCGAGTCCGAGGGCGGGGTCTTCGCCGATGTCGACCGGGCCATCTCCGAGCGGCGCCGGCTGTGGGTGCGCTACTACTCCCCGGCCCGCGACGAGCTGACCGAGCGCGAGATCGACCCGATCCGCCTGGTGAGCGTCGGGCACACCTACGTGGAGGCGTGGTGCCGCCGCTCGGAGGCGCGCCGCACCTTCCGGCTGGACCGGGTCGCGGAGATCCGGGTCCTGGACGAGCCGTCCGCGCCGCCCGAGATCGAGCCGCGCGACCTGTCCGAGGGGCTGGTGCAGCCCGCGGTCGAGGACCCGGAGGTCGTGGTCGAGGTCGGCCCCGGTGGCCGGTGGGTCGCCGAGTACTACCCGCACGACCAGGCCGAGGAGCTGCCCGACGGCGGTCTGCGCATCACGCTGCGCACCCCCGACCCGGCCTCGCTCAGGCGGCTGGCCCTGCGGCTCGGCCCGGACGGCCGGATCGTGTCGCCGTCCGACCTCGCCGACCGCGCCCGCCGAGCCGCCAGTGAGGCTCTGGCCGCGTACGAGGGCGGAGCGGGGCACGGAGCGGGGGACGAACCGTACGAGAGGCCGGAGCGTGCCCTGTGAGCGAGACCTCGGTGCCCGGGACGACGACCACGAAGCGGGTGACGGCGGCCGCCGCGTTCGCCGGGATGCGGCGCGTCGTCCCGGTGATGTTCAAGGCGGGCTGCCCCGACTGCCGGGGCCGGTTCGAGCTCGCCGCGGGTGCGCTGCGCCTGGCGATCGGCGGCTCCAGCCGCACCACGTTCTACTCCTTCACCTGCCCCGGGTGCGGCACGGCCGTGCGCAAGCCGGCCGGTGAACGCATCGTGCAGCTGCTCAGCGGGGCCGGGGTGAGCACCCTGCGGCTGCACACCGCGCTCTAGGACCGTCTAGGCTCGTCGCCATGTTCTGGGCGATGTTCGCGGTGGCTGTGGGGTTCCTGGGTCTGGCGGTTCTGGGGGTGCTCGCCGTCCGGGTGTTCCTGGAGGCGCGGCGGCTGGGCGCCCAGGTGGCCGACTCCGGGCGCCGGATCAGCCGGGCCGCGGAGGACCTGGAGCGGGCCGCGGTGAGCACCGCCCGCGCCGCCGAGACGCTCTGACCTGCGGCGTCCGCGGGGCGGCGGACACGCCAGAAGCGGTTTGCGTCACTTCGCCCTGTCATGCGGGACAGGCGTGCGGGTACGCTGCTGGTCGCGGTGCGGATAACGAGGCGCGTACCGCTGACCGGGAGTACGCACGGGGATTGCCTCTCGTTTACCCCTGAGCGTTACGATCGCTGCCGGCGCGACCATCCGGACACTCGTCCGAACGGTCGGGCAGCACCCCCACCCCCGCCTCGGTGAGAAGGTACTAACTCATGATCGGAAGGCTCGGTCCTACCGAGATCATTCTCATCCTCGTCGTCGTCTTCCTGCTCTTCGGCGCGAAGAAGCTTCCGGACATGGCCCGCTCGCTGGGCAAGTCCGCGCGCATCCTCAAGAGCGAGGCCAAGGCGATGAAGGACGAGAGCAACACCTCCGCCCCGGCCGGTCAGCCCGCCCCCGGCGAGCAGCCCCCCGCGCAGCGCACCATCCAGGCCGCTCCCGGCGACGTGAACAGCGCCCGCCCGGTCAACGAGCCCACGGACACCACCCAGCGCTGACCCGCGGCCGCATTTCCGGCCTGCCGCACGAGATGAGGACGTGGGTTGCTCAAGTCTGCCCGCAAGAAAGAGAAGGACCCCGAGGGGCGGATGCCCCTCGTGGAGCATCTGCGTGAGCTGCGCAACCGGCTCGCGAAGGGCATGTTGGCGATCACGGTCGTGTCCGTGGTGGCCGCCTTCTACAGCCAGAACCTGATGTCCTTCCTCTCGCAACCGGTTCCGCGCTGCACCGAGGGCCTGGGTGAGTCCACCGGAGGCTCCTGCGCCGTCATCGCCTACACCGACCTGCTGTCGCCCTTCACCACCACGGTGAAGGTCTGCTTCATGGCGGGCGTGGTCCTCTCCAGCCCCGTCTGGCTCTACCAGCTGTGGGCGTTCGTCGCGCCGGGTCTGCACCGCAACGAGCGCAAGTACACCTACGGGTTCGTGGCGGCGGCCGTGCCGCTGTTCATGGCGGGCGCCTGGCTCGCCTACACGATCCTGCCGATCAGCATGCGGGTGCTGCTGGGCATCACCCCCGACGGCTCGGCGAACATCCTGCCGATGGACAAGGTCCTGGACTTCATCGTCCGGATGATCCTCATCTTCGGCGGCGCCTTCGAGCTTCCGCTGCTGCTGGTCATGCTGAACTTCGCCGGTGTGGTGACCGGGCGCCGGATGGCCGGCTGGTGGCGCGGTGTGGTCATGGGCGTCTTCGTCTTCGGCGCCGTCGCCACCCCCACCACCGACCCCTTCGGCATGATCGCGCTCGCGGGCCCCATCGTGGTGCTGTACTTCATCGCCGTCGGCATCGCGCTGCTGAACGACCGGCGCCGCGAGCGCGCCGAGGAGGCGGCCGAGCTGGACGACGACGAGGCCTCCCCGCTGGACCACCGGCCCGAGCCCGTCTCCAGCCCCGAGCGGCTGTCCGCCGCGGTGCCCGAGCAGGGCCGCCCGGTCGAGGCGCTGCCGCCCGGACAGTACGACGGGTACGACGACGTCACCTGAACGCAGCAGGACCCGGGTGAAGGGGCCGGACGGATCTTCCGTCCGGCCCCTTCACCGTGTGCGCGGCCCGCTCGGAGTCGATCGGTCCGTTTCGGTGGGCGTGGGAAGCGATAATGATCGTCCTGTTGTCGGTGCGGCCCGGTACGCTCGAAAGCACGATGACAGAGGACCTCTCACCGGCCGAGCGGTACGCGGCGTCCCGAGTGCGGGCAGCCGAGCAGGCCACCGCGCTCGCCGGCTTCCGCGAGATGTACGACTTCGGCCTCGACGACTTCCAGGTGGACGCCTGCAAGGCGCTGGAGGGCGGCAAGGGCGTGCTGGTGGCCGCCCCCACCGGCTCGGGCAAGACGATCGTGGGCGAGTTCGCCGTCCACCTCGCCCTGGAGCAGGGCAAGAAGTGCTTCTACACGACCCCCATCAAGGCGCTGTCGAACCAGAAGTACGCCGACCTGTGCCGCCGCTACGGAGCCGACAAGGTCGGCCTCCTCACCGGTGACAACAGCGTGAACTCCGACGCCCCGATCGTCGTCATGACGACCGAGGTGCTGCGGAACATGCTGTACGCGGGCTCCCAGACCCTCCTGGGCCTCGGCTACGTGGTCATGGACGAGGTGCACTACCTCTCCGACCGCTTCCGGGGCGCGGTCTGGGAAGAGGTGATCATCCACCTGCCCGAGTCGGTGACCCTGGTGTCCCTGTCGGCCACCGTGTCCAACGCCGAGGAGTTCGGCGACTGGCTGGACACCGTGCGCGGCGACACCGAGGTGATCGTCTCCGAGCACCGGCCGGTGCCGCTGTTCCAGCACGTGCTGGCCGGACGGCGGACGTACGACCTGTTCGAGGAGGGCGAGGGCAGCAAGAAGGCCGTCAACCCCGACCTCGTCCGGCTCGCCCGTACGGAGGCCACCCGGCCCTCCTACCAGGACCGCAGGCGTGGCCGGGCGATGCGCGAGGCCGACCGGGAGCGGGAGCGCAGGCAGCGCTCGCGCGTCTGGACGCCGGGGCGCCCCGAGGTCATCGAACGCCTGGACGCCGAGGGCCTGCTGCCCGCCATCACCTTCATCTTCAGCCGTGCCGCCTGCGAGGCGGCCGTCCAGCAGTGCCTGCACGCGGGCCTGCGCCTGAACGACGAGGAGGCGCGGGACCAGGTCCGTGCCCTGGTCGAGGAGCGCACCGCCAACATCCCGTCCGAGGACCTGCACGTCCTCGGCTACTACGAATGGCTGGAGGGGCTGGAGCGCGGCATCGCGGCCCACCACGCGGGCATGCTGCCGACCTTCAAGGAGGTCGTGGAGGAGCTGTTCGTGCGCGGCCTGGTCAAGGCCGTGTTCGCCACCGAGACCCTCGCCCTCGGCATCAACATGCCCGCCCGCTCGGTGGTGCTGGAGAAGCTCGTCAAGTGGAACGGCGAACAGCACGCCGACATCACCCCGGGCGAGTACACCCAGCTCACCGGCCGTGCGGGGCGGCGCGGCATCGACGTCGAGGGCCACGCCGTGGTGCTGTGGCAGCGAGGGATGAGCCCCGAGCACCTGGCCGGGCTCGCGGGCACCCGCACCTATCCGCTGCGCTCCAGCTTCAAGCCGTCGTACAACATGGCGGTCAACCTGGTGGAGCAGTTCGGGCGGCACCGCTCGCGGGAGCTGCTGGAGACCTCGTTCGCGCAGTTCCAGGCCGACAAGTCGGTCGTCGGGATCTCCCGGCAGGTGCAGCGCAACGAGGAGGGGCTGGAGGGCTACAAGGACTCCATGACCTGCCACCTCGGCGACTTCGACGAGTACGCGCGGCTGCGCCGCGAACTCAAGGACCGGGAGACCGAGCTGGCCCGGCAGGGCGCCAACGAGCGGCGCGCCGAGGCCGCCGTCGCGCTGGAGAAGCTCAAGCCGGGCGACATCATCCACGTGCCCACCGGCAAGTTCGCGGGCCTCGCCCTGGTCCTCGACCCCGGGCTGCCCGCCGGGCGGACCGGCGGCCACCGGGGCTTCGACCACCACGACGGGCCGCGCCCGCTGGTGCTCACCGCCGAACGGCAGGTCAAGCGGCTGGCGTCGATCGACTTCCCCGTCCCGGTGGAGGCGCTGGACCGGATGCGCATCCCGAAGACGTTCAACGCGCGCTCCCCGCAGTCCCGTCGGGACCTCGCCTCCGCGCTGCGCACCAAGGCCGGGCACATCCCGCCCGAGCGCGCCCGCAAGAAGCGCTCGCAGGCCGCGGACGACCGGGAGATCGCCCGGCTGCGCACCGCGATCCGCGCGCACCCCTGCCACGGCTGCGACGACCGCGAGGACCACGCCCGCTGGGCCGAGCGCTACCACCGGCTCCAGCGTGACACCTCGCAGCTGGAGCGGCGCATCGAGGGCCGCACCAACACCATCGCGCGGACCTTCGACCGGATCGTGGCCCTGCTGACCGAACTGGACTATCTGCGCGGCGACGAGGTCACGGCCAACGGCAAGCGGCTCGCCCGTCTCTACGGCGAGCTGGACCTGCTGGCCAGTGAATGCCTGCGCGAGGGCGTCTGGGAGGGGCTCGGCCCCGCCGACCTCGCGGCCTGCGTCTCGGCGCTGGTGTACGAGTCGCGGGTCGGCGACGACGCCATGGCGCCCAAGCTGCCCTCCGGTCCGGCCCGCGCCGCGCTGGGGGAGATGGTGCGGATCTGGGGCCGGCTGGACGCCCTGGAGGAGGACTTCCGGATCAGCCAGACCGAGGGGGTCGGGCAGCGGGAGCCCGATCTCGGGTTCGCCTGGGTCGCCCACGAGTGGGCGTCCGGCAAGGGCCTGGACGAGGTGCTGCGCGAGGCGGAGATGCCCGCCGGGGACTTCGTCCGCTGGACCAAGCAGGTGATCGACGTTCTCGGGCAGATCGCCGCGGCTGCTCCTGCGGAGGGCTCGACGGTGGCCAAGAACGCCCGTAAGGCTGTCGATCAACTGCTGCGGGGGGTTGTCGCCTACTCGTCCGTGGGGTGAGGTCCCCGGGCGAGTGCGGGTGGGTTGTGGCTTGTCGCGCAGTTCCCCGCGCCCCCAAGAAAAGGGTCGGCTTGTGCCGGCCCTTTTGCATGCCTGGCCTACGCTACCAAGAGTGTTCGAGTGGATGCCGAACGTGTAAATAGGGGCGACGGTACTCCTGTTGCGCGGGGGATTTCAGGTGCTTGCCGAATATGACACGGGGCTGTCCCGGTCGGAATAGGCTCGCCCGCGGCGGACCCGGTTGAGATGGAATTCGGGCGCCTGTTCCCCTATATACCGTTCCTTCCCAGAAGGCATCCATGGTGAGTGTTCAGAAACCTCCCGGTGTCCGTGAACGTCCTTACGCGCAGGCACTGCTGCCGCCCGCCCTGGTGATGGCCGCGGTGACCGCGGTCGCCGTGTTCCTGGTGCCGGGGACCGCCCGGACGGCCGTCGGCTGCTGCGGGGCGGTGGCCACGCTGCTGGTGCTCGCCACCGCGGGCGAAGTCGTGCGCAGAGGGCGTCAACTCCGTTCCGTGCAGGCCGAGAACGCCCGGCACACCGCGCGTCTGGAGCAGCGCATCGCCGCCCACGACGCGGAGATCGTCCGCCTCGGCTCCGAGGTGCTCCCCGTCGCCCTCGGCCGGCTGCGCAGGGGCGAGCGGCTGCGGGACGTCCTGCGGCACGTCGTCGACGAGGACCCCGAGCTGCGTCATCTCCCCGCCTCCCAGCGCGAGTTGCTGCGGATCGCGCTGCGCGGCGCCGAGCACGAGATCAACATGCGGGACGCCACCCAGCGGGCCTTCGTCACCACCGCCCGGCGGGTGCAGGCCATCGTCCACCAGCAGGCCAAGGAACTCAGGGAGATGGAGGAGGACCACGGCCGTAACGCCGAGGTCTTCGACGACCTGCTGCGCGTCGACCACGGCACCGCGCTGATCGGCCGCCTCGCCGACTCCATCTCGGTGCTCGGCGGCGGCCGTCCGGGCCGCCAGTGGCCGGTGCCCGTCTCGCTCTACAGCGTGCTGCGGGGCGCGATGTCCCGCATCCTGGAGTTCCCCCGCATCAACCTCGCCTCCATCGTCAACATCAACATCAAGGGCACCTCCGTCGAGCCGGTCATCCACGCCGCCGCCGAACTGTTCGACAACGCCACCCGCTACTCGCCGCCCTCGACCAAGGTGCACGTCACCGCCTTCGAGGTGCAGACCGGTCTCGCCATCGAGATCGAGGACGCCGGGGTCAGCCTCAGCGAGGAGGGGCGGGCCCGCGTCGAACAGATGATCCTGGACGCCCGCGCCGACGACGACGCGCACAACCTCGGCGACAGCCCCCGCCTCGGCCTCGCCGTGGTCGGCCGCCTCTGCAACGCCTTCGACATGGACGTCTCGCTGCGCGCCTCCGCCTACGGCGGCGTCCGCGCCATCCTCGTCGTCCCCCGCGACATGCTCACCACCGAGCCCGGCGTCGGCGCCGCGCACGGCATCGGGGCCACCGCCGTGCCCATGCCCGAACTCGGCGCCCTGGAGGGCCCCAAGCGCCCGCCCAAGCGCCGCCGTCCCACCGCGCCCCGCGTCCCCGCCCCGGCCACGGCGGAGGACGACCGCCCCGAGGTCACCGAGTGGACGGCGAACGGACTGCCCCAGCGCCGCAGCCGGGCGACGGTCCCGCTCAGCCAGCGCTACGCCGAACAGGCGGCCGCCGAACAGGCCGAACGCGAGGGCCGGCCCACCGTCTGGTCCAGCCCCGCGCCCGCCCCTGAGCCCGTTGTGGGCACCGACCCCGAGCGGCAGAAGCTGCTGGACCGTGAACCGGGCATGTGGGTCGACGCGTTCTGGGAGGGCATGAAGAAGGGCAACGAGGGCGCCCACCCGACCGACTTCACCCGGAATCCGACCGCCTACCTGCATCTGATCGACGACCCGGCCGACACCGGGGCCGGTGACGAGGGGGAGCCCAAGTGATCCAGCAGCGTGCCAACTTCGACTGGATGCTCAAGCAACTGCACGACGGCGTACCGGGCATCGAGATGATCGTCGTGCTCTCCTCGGACGGCCTGCGCATCGCCCGCTACGGCGGCGACCCGGACGCCGCCGACCGGGTGGCCGCCGCCTGCGCGGGCGTGCAGAGCCTGGCCGGGGCGGTCGCCCAGGAACTGCCCGGCAGCAGCGGCGAGATGAAGCTCGTCGTCATCGAGATCGACGGCGGCTACTTCTACCTGATGGCCGCCGGGGACAACGCCTACCTCGCCGTGCTCGCCGACGTCGTGTGCGAGCCCGGCCGGATGGGCGGCATGATGCGCGACCTCGTCGTCCGGATCGGCGCCCACCTCACCTCTCCGCCCCGGCACGGCGGGCAGCCCGTATGACCCCGCGACGCAAACGGCGCCTGCCGCGGGAGGCGCCCTCCCCGCCGCCGTCGGCCCCCGGGGCGGACGGCGAGGGGGAGAGCGGCAATCCCGAGCGGCTCTACGCCGTCACCGGCCTGCACGAGGGCGGGCGGGCGCGACTCGATCTGGTCACCCTGATCGTGGCGCGCTCCGCGCCCCCGCCCTCCGGCACCCCCGAACAGGCGGCCGTGCTCCGCCTGTGCTCCCATCCGCTGTCCGTGGCCGAACTCTCGGCCTATCTCGACCTGCCCTTCGGCGCGATGACCGCGCTGCTCACCGAGCTGATCGGCGCCGGCCTGGTGCAGGCGCGCGCCCCGATCGTCCGCCAGGCGCTCCCCGACCGGTCCCTCCTCGAAGCGGTGATGCATGGACTTCAACGGCTCTGACGCCGTCCCCGCCCCGATCCCCGGCCCGCGCAGCGAGGACCGGCTCCCGCAGACCGCCCAGGCCGCGGTGAAGATCGTGATCGTCGGCGGATTCGGTGTCGGCAAGACCACCATGGTCGGCTCGGTCAGCGAGATCCGGCCGCTGACCACCGAGGAGACGATGACCCAGGCCGGGATCGGCGTGGACGACGACTACGGCTCCGAGACCAAGACGGCCACCACCGTCGCCATGGACTTCGGCCGCATCACCATCACCGAGAAGCTCGTCCTCTACCTCTTCGGCACCCCCGGCCAGGAACGCTTCTGGTTCCTGTGGAACCGCCTGTTCGAGGGCGCGCTCGGCGCGGTCGTCCTGGTCGACACCCGCCGGCTGGACGTCAGTTACGACGTCATGGGCCGCCTGGAGGAGCGCGGCGTGCCGTTCGTCGTCGCCGTCAACTCCTTCCCGGACGCGCCCCGCCACGCGATCGAGGAGCTGCGCGGCGCGCTCGACCTGGCCCCGGAGATCCCGATCATCGAGTGCGACGTACGCCGGCGCGCCTCCAGCCGGGACGCCCTGCTGACGCTGATGCACTTCCTGCACTCCCTCGCCCGGTCCGGCGCCCTGACCTGACCCCGCGGCCCCACGGGCCCACCCCGCCGTCTTTCGGAGCGATCACTGTGACGCCTGAACCCCAGACCCCTACGGGCACCCCCGACACCGCGGCGGGCCCGCCGCCCGGCTGCCCCGCGCACGGCACCGGACCCGGCGGCCTGCACCGGCTGTACGGGCCGGACGCCCCCGACCTGGACGACCTCTACGAGCGGCTGCGCGAGAAGCACGGCCCCGTGGCCCCCGTGCTCCTGCACGACGACGTGCCCATGTGGGTGGTCCTCGGGCACGCCGAGAACCTGCACATGGTGCGCAGCCCCTCGCAGTACACCCGCGACAGCCGGGGCTGGACACCGCTGCTGGAGGGCATGGTCAAGCCCGACCACCCGCTGATGCCGCACATCGCCCGGCAGCCGATCTGCGCCCACGCCGAGGGCGACGAGCACCAGCGGCTGCGCGCGGCCGTGACCGCCGCGATGGACACCATCGACCACCGCGGTCTGCGCCGCTCCATCCACAGCTCCACCCAGGAACTCGTCAACGGCTTCTGCGGGCGGGGCCGGGCCGACCTGGTCCCGCAGTTCGCCGAGCATCTGCCGATGGCCGTCATGTGCGAGATCCTCGGCATGCCCGAGGAGTACAGCGACCGGATGGTGCAGTGCGCCCGCGACGCGCTCAAGGGCACCGAGACCGCCATCGAGAGCCACGCCTACGTCATGGGCGCGCTGAGCAGGCTCACCACCCGGCGCCGGGCCCGGCCCGAGGACGACGTCACCAGCCATCTGATCACCCACGAGGCGGGGCTGAGCGACGACGAGGTCCGCGAGCATCTGCGGCTGGTCCTCTTCGCCGCGTACGAGACCACCGCCAACCTGCTGGCCAACGCGCTGCGCATGGTGCTGACCGAACCGGGGTTCCGTGCCCGGCTCAACGGCGGGCAGATGACGGTGCCGGAGGCGATCGAGCAGTCCCTGTGGGACGAGCCGCCGTTCAGCACCGTCCTCGGCTACTTCGCCAAGCAGGACACCGAGCTGGGCGGACAGCGCATCCGGCGGGGCGACGGGCTGCTGTTCGCGCCCGCGCCGGGCAACGTCGACCCGCGGGTACGCCCCGACCCGACCGCGCACATGATGGGCAACCGCTCGCATCTCGCGTTCGGCGGCGGCGCCCACGAATGCCCCGGCCAGGACATCGGGCGGGCCATCGCCGACATCGGGGTGGACGCCCTGCTGACCCGGCTGCCGGACATCCGGCTGGAGTGCGCCGAGGAGGATCTGCGCTGGCGGTCCTCGATCGCGTCCCGTCATCTGGTCGCGCTGCCGGTGCTGTTCGAGCCCAAGCCGAAGCAGGACGTCAACCGGGCGCCCAGCATGTCCTCCCTGCATCCGCACCGGGTGGGGCGCCCGGTCGAGCCGCTGCGGGAGCGGCGGGAGGACGGTACGGACGAGAGGGCGGAGGCCAGGCCCGAGGAGCGGGCGGAGCCGGTCCTGCCCGTCGCCCCGGCCGTGTCCTGGCCCGACCCGCCGGGCGAGCCGCGCACCCGCTGGCAGCGGTTGTGGCGGTGGCTGCTCGGCGAATAGGGGCCGCTCGCCGGCCGGGCCTCAGTCGCGGGCCCAGTCCCGCGGCGAGGTCCACGCCGTCAGGGTGCGCCCGCTGACGAAGTCGTGCCGGGCGCCGGTGACCGGATCGGTGAACTCCAGCCGCCGGGCCAGGAGCTGGAGGGGGCGCCGGAAGTCGCCGGGCGCCGTCGCGGGGGCCACCTCCGGGTAGAGGGGGTCGCCGAGGATGGGGACGCCCAGCGAGTTCAGGTGCACCCGGAGCTGATGCGTCTGGCCGGTGCGGGGCAGCAGACGGTACCGGGCCAGCCCGTCCTCCTCGCGGTGCGCGGCGCGCTCCACCAGGGTCACCGCGTTGGGCTCGCCCTCGACCTCCCGCGCCGCCAGCACCCCGCGCTCCTTCAGGATGCGGCTGCGCACGGTCCGGGGCAGCTCCAGCGCCGGGTCGTGCCGGGCCACCGCCTCGTACTCCTTGCGCACCAGGCGGTCCCGGAACAGCCCCTGGTAGGCGCCGCGTTCCGCGGGGCGCACGGTGAACAGCACCAGTCCGGCGGTGAGCCGGTCCAGCCGGTGCGCGGCGCCCAGGGCGGGCAGGTCCAGGTCGTGCCGGAGCCGGGCCAGCAGGGTCTCGCCGACATGGGAGCCGCGCGGGGTGGTGGCCAGGAAGTGCGGCTTGTCGGCGACGACGATGTGCTCGTCCCGGTACACCACCTCGACCGGGAACGGCACCGGCACCTCCGGCGGCAGCTCGCGGTGGAACCACACGGACATCCCGGGCCGGTACGGCGCGTCGGGCCCCACCGGCAGCCCGTCGGCGCCCACGACCGCGCCGGCGTGGAACATCGCCTCGACCACGCCCGGCCCGGCGCCGGTGAGCCGCGCCACGAGATGCTCGCGCACCGTCTCCCACGCCCCGCCGGCCGGGAGCCGCACCCGCACGGGGTCGACACCCCGGCGCTGGGGGAGCGGGGCGGGCGGGGGCTGCGTACGGCGTCTCATCAGGCTTCCAGGGTACGGCGCGGCCTTGTCCGGTTGGCCGCGTGCCGGACGCTTGGCAGGATGCCGGACATGCCGTTTCTCACCAGCCCGGTGCTGCCCGAAGGAACCCTCAGCCGACTGCCGCAGCCCGAGATCCCGGCCGACGCCGGGCTGCTCCTGCGCCCCTGGCGGGCCGGGGACGCGCCCGCCGTCCACGCCGCGTTCCAGGACCCGGTGCTCAACCAGTGGCACGCGAGGTCCTGCGACTCCCCCGAGGAGGCGGCCGGCTGGATCGAGGGCTGGCACGAGCAGTGGGCGCGCGAGTGCGACGCCCAGTGGGCGGTGGTCCGCGCCGACACCGGCGAACTGCGCGGCCGGGCCGCGCTGCGGGAGATCCGGCTGCGGGACGGCGTGGCGGAGGTGGCGTACTGGACGGTGGCCGGGGCGCGCGGGCAGGGCGTCGCCCGGCACGCCACGGACGCGCTGGCGCGCTGGTCGTTCGAGGAGATCGGCTTCAACCGGCTGGAGCTGATGCACGCCACGGCCAACCAGGCGTCCTGCCGGGTCGCGACGAAGGCCGGGTTCGCGGTGGAGGGCACCCGGCGCCGGGCACTGCTGCACCCGGACGGCTGGCACGACATGCACCTGCACGCCCGGCTCCGGGGCGACTGAGCCGCCCCGGCCGGGTCAGGCGGCCGCGTCCGTGCCCTCCTGCTCGGCCTCGATCCGCGCGTTCCACTCCGGCTTGCTGGCCTGCCAGCCGTCCTCGTTGTGGCCCAGGCGCCAGTACCCGGAGATCGACAGGTCCTCGCGCGCGATGCCCGCCTCCACGCGCAGCATCCGGCGCAGCTCCTTCACGAAGGACGCCTCGCCGTGCACGAACGCGTGCGGGCGGCCCTCGGGGAAGTCCAGCGTCCGCACGGCCTGAATGAGGAGTTCGCCCACCGGGCGGTCCCCGCGGTGCAGCCAGACGACCTCCACGTCGGAGTCGATCTTCTGCTCCTCCTCGGGGCCGGACACCTCCACGAAGGCGTGCGCGGGCGTCCCCGGCGGGAGGGTCTCCAGCGCCCGGGCGATGGCGGGCAGCGCGCTCTCGTCCCCGGCGAGCAGGTGCCAGTCGGCCGTCACATCGGGGGCGTAGGCGCCGCCGGGGCCGAAGAAGCGCAGGGTCTCGCCGGGGCGGACCCGGGTGGCCCAGGGGCCGGCGAGGCCCTCGTCGCCGTGGATCACGAAGTCGAGGGTCAGCTCGCGGTGCTCGGCGTCCCAGGCGCGCACGGTGTACGTACGGGTCACCGGCCACTGCTCGCGGGGGAGTTCGGCGCGGACCCGCTCCAGGTCGAACGGCTCCGGATAGGTCATGCCGACCACCGGGGCGAAGAGCAGCTTCACGTAATGGTCGGTGCAGGTGCCGGCCGAGAAGTCGGCGAGGCCGTCGCCGCCGAGCACGATCCGCTGGACGTGCTCGGTCAGCCGCTCGGTGCGCACCACCTGGGCGGAATGGAGCTTGCGCGGCTTGCGCCCCGGACGCTCTGCCATGACGGCCTCCTGCTGCCTTGGTTAGGTTTACCTAAGCTAGCATCCCGCGCCGCCGGTTCCCTGTTCCCGTGGGCCCCCTCGTCCGGAAAATCCCCTTCGGCGGCCCGCCCGGATCACGCCTCCAGGGTGGTCAGCAGGCGCTGGAGCGAGCCGCCGAGGCCCCAGCGGGCGGCCAGCGCGTCCAGGGCCGCGGGGTCGCGCGGGGCGTGCGGCAGCGCGGTGTCCACCGCGGGCAGCGGGACGTCACCGGCCACCCGGACCACCTTCGGGGCGACCGCGAGATAGGGCGCCGCCTCGGTCAGGCGCTTGCGCTGGGTGGGGGTGAGCTTCGCCTTCGGGTCGTCCACGGCCGCGACGATCCCGGCCAGGTCCCCGAACTCGGCGAGCAGCTTGGCCGCCGTCTTCTCCCCGACGCCGGGCACGCCCGGCAGGCCGTCGCTCGGGTCGCCGCGCAGCAGCGCCAGGTCCGCGTACCCCCGGCCGTCCACGCCGTACTTCTCGCGCAGCCACTCCTCGTCGGTGAGCTGGAGGGTGCCGACGCCCTTAAGGGGGTACAGGACGCGGACCCCGCGGGCGTCGTCTACCAGTTGGTACAGGTCGCGGTCGCCGGTGACGATGTCGACCGGTCCGTCCGCGCGGGCGGTGAAGGTGCCGATCACGTCGTCCGCCTCGTAACCGGCCACGCCGACCCGGGCGATGCCGAGCGCGTCCAGCACCTGCTCGATCACCGGGACCTGCGGGGAGAGGGTGTCCGGGACCTCCTCGGCGTCCGGGGCGCCCTCGTGCTCCTCGGCGACCCGGTGCGCCTTGTAGGAGGGGATCAGGTCGACCCGCCACTGGGGGCGCCAGTCGGCGTCCATGCAGGCCACCAGCTTCTCCGGGCGGTGGTCCTTGACCAGGCGGTCGATGAAGTCCAGCAGTCCGCGCACCGCGTTCACGGGGGTGCCGTCCGGCGCCCTGACCGAGTCCGGCACGCCGAAGTAGGCGCGGAAGTACAGCGAGGCGGTGTCGAGAAGCATCAGTCGTCCGGTCACGCTCGCATCATGCCGCACCGCACCGACAGCGGGCCCGCGCACCGGGCCAGGGGGTGTGACCTGGGACACTTCTGAGTTCGGCTCAAATATGACCGGGCAGGCGCCGCGCGCCGGAGCGGGGAGATCGCTTTCCCAGCGACAACCATCCCTCGTCTCCCGCTCCTTGCCGCCTAGCCGAGGGACATGCATGACCGCGAGAATCGAAGCGGAACATCTCTACAAGGTGTTCGGCGGACGACCGGATCAGGCCGTCGAACGACTTCAGCAGGGCGCCGGCCGGGACGAACTGCGAGGGGAGGGCACCACGGCCGCCGTGGTCGACGCGTCCTTCGCCGTCGCGCCGGGCGAGATCTTCGTTGTCATGGGCCTGTCCGGCTCGGGCAAGTCCACCCTGCTGCGCATGCTCAACGGGCTGCTCACGCCCACCGCGGGGCGGGTCCTCTTCGACGGGCAGGACCTCACCGCGCTCGACGACAGCGGGCTGCGCGAGGTCCGGGCCCACAAGATCAGCATGGTGTTCCAGCACTTCGCGCTCTTCCCGCACCGCAGCGTCCGCGACAACGCCGCCTACGGCCTGGCCGTGCAGGGCGTGCCCCGCGCCGAGCGCGAACGCCGCGCCGACGAGGCGCTCGCCCTGTGCGGCCTGGCCGGCTGGGAGGACTCCTGGCCCGACGAGCTCTCCGGCGGCATGCAGCAGCGCGTCGGCCTCGCCCGCGCCCTCGCCACCGACGCCGACCTGCTGCTGATGGACGAGTCCTTCAGCGCGCTGGACCCGCTGATCCGCCGCGACATGCAGGACCAGCTCCTCGAACTGCAGAAGACGCTGCGCAAGACGATCGTCTTCATCACGCACGACCTCAACGAGGCCATGCGCCTGGGCGACCGCATCGCCGTCATGCGCGACGGCCGCATCGTGCAGACCGGCACCGCCGAGGACATCCTGCTGCGCCCCGCGGACGACTACGTCGCCTCCTTCATCCAGGACGTCGACCGCTCCCGCGTCCTGACCGCGTCCGCCGTCATGGACACCGACGTACGCGGCGACGAGGCCGACTGCGGCTGCCAGACCGCCGCGCCCGGCACGCCCTTCACCGAACTGTGCGCGCTCAGCGCCCGCCTCAGCCACCCGGTCGCCGTCGTCGACGCCGACCGCACCCTGGTCGGTGTCGTCCCCGGCAGCCGCCTCGTCGGCTTCCTCGGCGACGAGCGGTCGGACCCGATCGCCTGCGACCACCCCCGCGACGAGAGGAAGGTGACCGCCCGTGCCTAGGCTCCCGCTCGGCGACTGGGTCGACTCCGGTGTCGACTGGCTGGTCGACCACCTCTCCTGGCTCTTCGACGCGATCCGCGCCGTACTGGAGGGCATGTACGACGGCATCGACGCCGCCCTCAACGCCCCCCAGCCGCTGCTGCTGGCCGGCATCCTCGCCGTCGTCGCCTGGTGGCTGCGCGGACTGCTCGCCGGTGTCCTCGCCTTCGCCGGATTCGCGCTCGTGGACTCCCTCGACCTGTGGGAGAAGGCCATGTCCACCCTGGCGCTCGTCCTGGTCGCCACCATCATCGCGCTGGTCATCTCGATCCCGCTCGGCATCTGGGCGGCCCGCTCCCGCGCGGTGAGCGCCACCCTGCGCCCCGCGCTGGACCTGCTCCAGACCATGCCGTCGATGGTGCTGCTGATCCCGGCCATGCTCTTCTTCGGGCTAGGCACCGCCGCCGGTGTCGTCGCCACCCTCATCTTCGCGCTCGCCCCCGGCGTCCGCATGACCGAGCTGGGCATCCGCCAGGTCGACGCCGAACTGGTCGAAGCCGCCGAGGCGTTCGGCACCAGCCCGCGCGACACCCTGTGGCGGGTGCAGCTCCCGCTCGCCCTGCCCACCATCATGGCGGGCGTCAACCAGGTCATCATGCTCGGCCTGTCCATGGTCGTCATCGCCGGCATGGTCGGCACCGGCGGCCTCGGCGGAGCCGTCAACGAGGCCATCGGCCAGCTCGACATCGGCTACGGCTTCGAGGCGGGCGTCGGCATCGTCGTCCTCGCCATCTACCTCGACCGGGTGACCGGCGCGCTCGGCACCCACCTCTCCCCGCTGGGCCGCCGCGCCGCCGCCAAGGCCCGGCCCACCGCCTGGTCCTACCGGCCGCGCCCGGCCGTCGCCGTCGTCGCGGTGGTCGTCCTCGCGCTGGTCGCGGGCGGCCTCGGCGTCTTCGGCCCCGGCGCCACCAAGTCCACCGCCTCCGGCACGGACATCGGCAAGGGCCAGGAGATCAAGCTCGGGTACATCCCCTGGGACGAGGGCATCGCCTCCACCTTCCTCTGGAAGGAGCTGCTGGAGCGGCGGGGCTTCAAGGTCACCGTCACCCAGTACGCCGCCGGACCGCTCTACACCGGCCTCGCCACCGGCCGCCTCGACTTCGAGACCGACTCCTGGCTGCCCACCACGCACGCCGAGTACTGGAAGAAGTACGGCGACCGGATGGAGGACCTCGGCAACTGGTACGGCTCCACCTCCCTGGAGCTGTCCGTCCCGTCCTACGTCAAGGACGTGAACTCCCTGGCCGACCTCGGCAAGCACGCCGGCGAGTTCGACGGCCGCATCATCGGCATCGAGCCCAGCGCGGGCATGATGAGCCTGCTCAAGGACAAGGTCCTCGGGCAGTACGGCCTCAAGGACAAGTACGAGGTGGTCGACGGCTCCACCCCGGCGATGCTGACCGAGCTGAAGCGCGCCTACGCCAGGAAGGAGCCCGTGCTCGTCACCCTGTGGTCCCCGCACTGGGCCTACAGCGACTACAAGCTGAAGAAGCTCAAGGACCCGGCGGGTGCCTGGGGCAAGGGCGACACCGTGCACACCCTCGCGCGCAAGGGGTTCGGCGCCGACCACCCCGAGGTCGCCAAGTGGCTGAAGGACTTCTCCATGACGGAGGAGCAGCTCACCGGTCTGGAGGCCCGCATCCAGAAGGCCGGCAAGGGCAAGGAGCAGGACGCCGTCCGCGCCTGGCTCAAGGAGCGTCCGAAGCTCGCCGACACCTGGGCGCCGGCCCGCGGCGGCGCGGCCGGGTGAACCGCGCCCCAAGGGGCACTCGGTGACAGGGGGCGGGCATCGTGTCCGTCCCCTGGGCGGCTTTCGGCCACCGTGGAGATCCGGTCAACCACGCAGTGCCACGGACCCCGCCCGGCGGGAACACCCGGGCCCGCCCCGGCCTTGAAGCAGGTGAACGGCGCGGAACCGCGAAGCGGGACGGAAGGACGGCGGGCTCGCGACGGCGCGGGATGTGAGAGGCGCGTGAAACGGTTTGCCGAACATGCGTAGGGTGCAGACAACTCAGGACAGGGACGCCCGGCACGAGGCGTCCGGGCAGCCGCGCCACGCGTGAAGGAGGGAGCCGCAGCGATGGGCGACCACAAGGAGCGACAGCCCGTGCGGGTCGGCGCGGCCGTGCGGCGGCGCCGCCGGACGCTCGAACTCACCCTCGCGGTCGTGGCCGAGCGCAGCGGTCTGTCGGTGCCCTTCCTCAGCCAGGTCGAGAACGACCGGGCCCGGCCGAGCCGCACCTCCCTGGAGAAGCTCGCCGACGCCCTGCGCACCACGGCGGTGGAACTGCTCGCCGCCGCCGACCCCGCGTGCAGCGTCGACGTCGTGCGCGGCGAGCAGACCGCCGACGGCGACTTCACCGCCCGCACCCGCTCCCTGGTGCGCGGCCACCACCAACTGCACGCCTCGGAGTTCACCGGCGACCACGACGCGGGCCGCGAGTTCCAGCACCGCAACGACGAGCTGATGTACGTCGCGGACGGCGCGGTCGAGATCGAGGCCGAGGGCCGCGCGTACCGCCTCGGCCGGGGCGACACCCTGTACCTGACCGGAGGCGTCCGCCACCGCTGGCGGGCCACCGTGCCGGACACCCGGGTGATCGTGGTGGCCGTCGCCGAGCACATCGAGGCGGTCCAGGACCGGTCCCGCTAGTGCGGGTCGTCTCCCTCGTCCCGTCCCTCACCGAGGCGATCGCCGTGACGCTTCCCGGTGGCCTCGCCGGGGCCACCGACTGGTGCGAGCGTCCGGCCGGTCTCGACGTCGTCCGGATCGGCGGCACCAAGAACCCCGACACCGCCCGGATCGCCGCCCTCGCCCCCGACCTCGTGATCGCCAACGAGGAGGAGAACCGCGCCCCCGACCTCGACGCCCTGCGCGCGGCGGGCCTCGCGGTGCTGGTCACCGAGGTGCGGACGGTGCCGCAGGCCCTCGCCGAGCTGGAGCGGGTGCTGCGGGCCTGCGGCGCCGCGTCCCGCCCCGGCTGGCTGGACGCCGCCGAGGCCGCCTGGGCCGCGCCGCCCCGGCCGCGGCGGCCGCTCACCGCCGTCGTACCGGTCTGGCGCCGCCCGTGGATGGTGCTGGGCCGGGACACCTTCGCGGGCGACGTCCTGGCCCGCCTCGGCGTACGCCACCTGTACGCCGCCCACGCCGAGCGCTACCCCCGCGTGCCCCTGGACGAGCTGAACGCGGCCGACCCCGACCTGGTGGTGCTGCCCGACGAGCCGTACCGCTTCACCGCCGACGACGGCCCCGAGGCGTTCCCCCGTCCCGCCTGCGCCCTCGTCAGCGGACGGCACCTGACCTGGTACGGACCCTCGCTGGCCGAAGCTCCCCAAGTGCTGGCCGGGGCGCTGGCAGCAGCGCTCCGCTGAGCAGCCCGCGCACGGTACCGGTCGCCGCCGCGGCCCACGCGAGCAGCAGCAGGGCGTACAGCCCGACCGCGAGCCCCGTGTACGCGGCGAGCCCGGTGTGCCGGGCCAGGGAGGCCGCGCCGGTCACACAGGTGCCCACCGGGAACGTGAACGCCCACCAGGTCATCGAGAACCGCATGCCGAGCCGCCGCGCCCGCACCACCTGCGCGCCGGCGAAGGCCAGCCACAGCAGCGCGAACCCCATGACCGCCACCCCGTACAGCACGGCGGACACCGCCAGCCCCTCGTCGTACGGCGCCGGTACGACGCCCGGCGCCTGATCCGCGAGCGCGCCGGTCGCGGTGGTGGACTGGCCCAGCGGGCCGAGGACCAGGAACAGGGCCGGGGTCGTCGCGAGCGGCAGCGGGCCGTGGAACAGCAGGCGGGCCAGGAGCAGCGGCAGCATCAGCAGCGTGGCCAGCATGCTCAGCCCGAACAGGGCGAGGCAGCCCAGCAGCATGGTCTCGCGGGGCGGGCCGGGCGGCAGATACGGCACCAGGGCGGGCCCCAGCGCGGCCGACACCATCGGCGCGACCAGCGGCAGCAGCCACACCGGGCTGACGTCGGCGAGGGCGGGCCGGTGCCGGGTCACCATCAGGTACGGCACCGCCACGGCCGCCGCCAGCCCCAGCGCCGTACCGGCGGTGAACAGCACGGCGTCCAGGGCCACGGCGGCGGGCGTGCCGATCCAGTACCGGCCGGCCGAGAGCGCGCCGCCGCCCACCGCGAGCAGGGCCATGGCGGCGCAGCCGTGGAAGGGGGCCGTCTGCGGGTCGAGGAGGTGGGCGCGGGCCTGGTCGCGGTGGTGGGTCCAGTGCAGGGCGCGGGCGGCGAGGAGGGCGAGCAGCAGGAGCAGGGAGAGCGCCCAGACGGCGGCGCAGAGCCAGGGGACGGGCGAGGGGAGGGCGGCGCCCGCCGAACCGACGATCGCCGTGCCCATGACGGCGGCGTACCAGTTCGGCCCGAGGTGGCGCAGGCGGGCGGTGCGGGACATGCGTCCAGCCTCGCCGGGCCCGTCGCCGCCGACCAGGGACGTCGTTCCTATGGGGGCATAAGGTGGTCTTATGAGCGAAGAGCAGGAGCGGGGCGGCTCGCTGGCGCACCGGGTGCCCGACCTCGGCGCGCTGGAACTGCTGCTGGCCGTGGCCCGGCTGGGCAGCCTGGGGTCCGCGGCGCGGGAGCTGGGCATCACCCAGCCCGCCGCCAGCAGCCGGCTGCGCTCCATGGAGCGGCAGCTCGGCGTCGCCCTCGTCGACCGTTCGCCGCGCGGCTCCCGGCTCACCGACGCGGGCGCCCTGGTCACCGACTGGGCGCGGCAGGTCGTCGCCGCGGCCGAGGTGTTCGACGCGGGCGCGCAGGCGCTGCGGGCCCGGCGGGACTCCCGGCTGCGGGTCGCGGCCAGCATGACCATCGCCGAGTACCTGCTGCCGGGCTGGCTGCTCGCCCTGCGCGCCGGGCGGCCCGAGACGGCCGTCTCGCTGCTCGCGGGCAACTCGGCGAGGGTCGCCGAACTCCTGCTGTCCGGCGAGGCCGACCTCGGGTTCGTGGAGGGCCTCACGGTCCCGGCCGGGCTGGACTCGGCCGTCATCGCCCACGACCGCCTGACCGTCGTCACGGCCCCCACCCACCCCTGGGCGCGCCGCCCGCGCCCGCTGGGGACGGCGGAGCTGGCCGCCACCCCGCTCATCCTTCGCGAGCGGGGTTCGGGCACCCGCCAGGTGCTGGACGCGGCCATAGGCGGCCCTGCCCGGCCCCTGATCGAGCTGTCCTCCACCACGGCCGTGAAGGCGGCGGCGGTCGGCGGCGCCGGGCCCGCCGTACTGAGCGAACTCGCGGTGGGGGAGGAGCTGGCCGCCCGGCGGCTGGTGGGCATCCCGGTGGAGGGCGTCTCCCTGCGCCGGGACCTGCGCGCCGTCTGGCCCACCGGGCACCGGCCGACGGGCCCGGCACGGGACCTGCTGTCGCTGACGCGGGGTCAGTGACGCGGGATCAGTGACGCGGGGTCAGCGACCGGGGGCAGTGGCGCGGGGTCAGTGGCGCCGCGTCAGTGACGGTCCTCGCCCGCGGCGGCGACCAGCGCCCGCATCACCCGCTCGTCGGTGCCCATCTCCGGGTGCCACTGCACACCCAGCACCCAGCCGTCGGCCGAGGAAAGCTCGACGGCCTCGATCGTGCCGTCGGCGGCGTGGGCCGAGGGGATCAGGCCGGGTGCGAGGCGGTCCACCGCCTGGTGGTGGTAGGTCGGGACGACGGCGCCGTCCGGCTCGATCGCCGCGTACCGGGTGCCCGGCACCGGGCGTACCGGATGCGCGCCGAAGACGCCGACCGCCTCCGCGTGGCCGTCGAGATGCTGGACGAGGGTGCCGCCCAGGGCGACGTTCAGCAGCTGCATGCCCCGGCAGATGCCGAGCAGCGGGACACGCGCGTCCAGCGCGGCCTCGATCAGGGCGAGTTCCCAGGCGTCCCGGTCCGGGGCGGGCGGTCCGCAGCGCGGGTCGCGCTCGGCGCCGTAGCGGGCGGGGTCGACATCGGGGCCGCCCGCGACGACCACCCCGTCCAGGCGGGCCACCACCTCCGGCGCCAGCGCCGGGTCGTCGGGCGGCAGCAGGGCGGGCAGGCCGCCGGCCCGGCTCACCAGACGGGGGTAGGCGGCCGGGAGGAGCGCGGCCTCCAGCTCCCAGACGCCCCAGCGGGCGCCCGCCTCCAGATACGTACTCACGCCGATCAGCGGCCGTCCGCCCATGTGCCCTCCAAAGGTGCTCACGCATACCTTTGCAGAGCGGGGGTCACGCCAGGAAGCCCCGCAGGAGTGCCGCCGTGCCCGCGCAGTGCTCGCGCGCGATCTCCCGCGCCGCCTCCGCGTCCCCCTCCAGCACCGCCTCCACCAGCGCGGTGTGCTGGCGCTGGGAGTGCTCCAGGTTGCGCACCAGCAGCGGGATGCAGTCCAGCAGGTCGTTGACGCCCGCCCGGACCGCCGCGTACCGGGCGGCCAGCGACGGCGAGCCGCACAGCTCGGCCAGGGTCAGATGCAGC
Organism: Streptomyces sp. NPDC046860; assembly: GCF_040645115.1. NCBI lineage: Bacteria > Bacillati > Actinomycetota > Actinomycetes > Kitasatosporales > Streptomycetaceae > Streptomyces > Streptomyces sp. NPDC046860. The sequence goes on from NZ_JBEYXQ010000009.1 coordinate 114,960, forward strand.
AGCGTGTCCCGGCGCCGGTAGTCCGCGAGCGGCGCGTCACGGGTGTGGTCCAGCGCCCGCCGCAGCCGCTCGGCGCCCTCCGCCGGCAGCCCGTGCGCCGCGCACAGCCCGGCCGCCCCCACCTCCAGCACCTCGCGGAAACGCAGCACGTCCTCGATGTCCACCTCGGCCGTGCGCCGCCGCAGTTCGCCCTGACCGGCACCGCCCGCGCGGCGCAGCACGAAGGTGCCGCCGTACCGCCCGCGCCGCGACTCCACCAGCCCCTGGTCGTGCAGCACCCGCAGCACCTCGCGCAGGGTCACCCGGCTGATGCCCAGCCGCTCCGCCAGCTCCCGCTCGGCGGGCAGCCGTTCACCGTCCGGTACGAGTCCCAGCCGGACCACCTGGAGGATCTGCTCCAGCGCCTCCTCGAAGCCGTTGCCCGCCCGCACCGGCCGCAGCACCGCGCCGAGCCGGTCGCCGCCCTCCCCCGCCTCGCGCGCACCCGTCTTCCGCGGCATCCGGTCGCGCCCCCTTCCCAAGCAATGGTTCCCGGCAATACCTTATGGCTCCCGGCAGCCCGGCCGCACCGCGCGCAGCAGCATGCCCAAGGAGGCCCTCCCGTGGCAGACCGCACACCCCCGCTGAGCCTCGAGGAGTTGCGGGCCCTTGTCGACGGGGGCGGGATCGACACCGTCGTCCTCGCCTTCCCCGACATGCAGGGCCGGCTCCAGGGCAAGCGGTTCGCCGCCCGCTTCTTCCTCGACGAGGTGCTCGACCACGGCACCGAGGGCTGCAACTACCTCCTGGCCGTCGACACCGAGATGAACACCGTCGGCGGCTACGAGATGTCCTCCTGGGACCGGGGATACGGCGACTTCGCCATGCGCCCCGACCCGGCCACCCTGCGCCGCCTGCCCTGGCACCCCGGCACCGCCCTGCTCATGGCCGACCTCGCCTGGGAGGACGGCACCCCCGTCACCGCCGCGCCGCGCCAGATCCTGCGCCGCCAGCTGGAGCGGCTCGCCGCGCTCGGGTACACCGCCCAGGCGGGCACCGAGCTGGAGTTCATCGTCTTCAGGGACAGCTACGAGCGCGCCTGGGACACCGGCTACCGGGACCTGACCCCGGCCAACCAGTACAACATCGACTACTCCATCCTCGGCACCGGCCGCGTCGAGCCCCTGCTGCGCCGGCTGCGCAACGAGATGGCCGGCGCGGGCCTCACCGTCGAGTCCGCCAAGGGGGAGTGCAACCCCGGCCAGCACGAGATCGCCTTCCGCTACACCGAGGCCCTGCGCACCTGCGACCAGCACGCGGTGTACAAGACGGGCGCCAAGGAGATCGCCTCCCAGGAGGGCATGGCGCTCACCTTCATGGCGAAGTTCAACGAGAAGGAGGGCAACTCCTGCCACATCCACCTCTCGCTCGCCGACGAGGACGGCCGCAGCGTGATGGCCGGGGACGACGGCATGTCCGAGGTGATGCGGCACTTCCTGGCCGGACAGCTCGCCGCGCTGCGCGACTTCTCGCTGCTGTACGCGCCGAACATCAACTCCTACAAGCGCTTCCAGCCCGGCTCCTTCGCGCCCACCGCCGTCGCCTGGGGCCACGACAACCGCACCTGCGCCCTGCGCGTCGTCGGCCACGGTCCCTCGCTGCGCTTCGAGAACCGGCTGCCCGGCGGTGACGTCAACCCCTACCTCGCCGTCGCCGGACTCGTCGCCGCCGGACTGTACGGCGTCGAGCAGCGGCTCGAACTCCCCGAGCCGTGCGCGGGCAACGCCTACACCGCCGACTACGAGCACGTCCCCACCACCCTGCGCGAGGCCGCCCAGCTCTGGGAGACCAGCCCCGTCGCCAAGGCCGCCTTCGGCGAGGAGGTCGTCGCCCACTACGCCAACATGGCCCGCGTCGAACTCGCCGCCTTCGACGCCGCCGTCACCGACTGGGAACTGCGCCGCTCCTTCGAACGCCTGTGAACAGCCCGCCCGCTGTGAACACCCGTGAAAGGTGACACCTTGACGGACCCGCACGACCTCCGGGTGGTCGACCCGGCCACCGAGGAGACCATCGCCACCGTCCCCGCGGCGAGCGCCGCCGACGTGGACGCCGCCGTGGCCCACGCCACCCGGGCCCAGCGGACCTGGGCCGCGCTCGCCCCCGCCGACCGCGCCCGGCTGCTGCGCCGCTTCGCCGACACCGTCGACGCCCACATCGAGGAACTCGCCCTGCTGGAGGTCCGCGAGGCGGGCCACACCCTCGGCAACGCCCGCTGGGAGGCCGGCAACGCCCGCGACCTCCTCCTCTACGCGGCGGGCGGCGCCGAACGCCTCCTCGGCAGCCAGATCCCGGTCCCCGGCGGATGGAACGTCACCTTCCGCGAGCCCCTCGGTGTCGTCGGCGTCATCGCCCCCTGGAACTTCCCCATGCCCATCGCCGCCTGGGGCTCCTTCCCGGCGCTCGCCGCGGGCAACGCCGTCGTCCTCAAGCCCGCCGAGACCACCCCGCTCACCGCGCTCCGCCTCGCCGGACTCGCCCTGGAGGCGGGACTGCCCGATCACCTCTTCCAGGTGCTCCCGGGACACGGCCACACCGCCGGACGCGCGCTGGTCGACCACCCGGACGTCGCCAAGATCGTGTTCACCGGCTCCACCCGCACCGGGCACGAGGTCATGGAGCGCTGCGCCCGGCAGGCCAAGCCGGTCACCCTCGAACTCGGCGGCAAGAGCCCCAACATCGTCTTCGCCGACGCCGACCTGAAGGCCGCCCTCGACCCCTTCTCGTTCCTCGACAACGCCGGCCAGGACTGCTGCGCCCGTACCCGCGTCCTGGTCCAGCGCGAGGTGTACGACGAGGCCCGCGCCTTCCTCGCCGACGCCCTCGCCGCCGTGGTCGTCGGCGACCCGTCCGACGAGAAGACGCAGATGGGCCCGCTGATCTCCCGCGCCCAGCTGGACCGCGTCCGCTCCTACGCGCCCGACGACGCGCCCGCCCTGCGCGGCACCGCCCCGGACGGCCCCGGCTTCTGGTTCCCGCCGACCGTGCTCACCGGCGCGGCCCCCGACAGCCCGGCCGCCCGCGAGGAGATCTTCGGGCCCGTCGCCGTCCTGCTGCCCTTCGACGACGAGCGGGACGCGATCCGGCTCGCCAACGACACCCCCTACGGACTCTCCGGCTCCATCTGGACCCGCGACCTCGGCCGCGCCCTGCGCGTCTCCGGAGCCGTCCGCGCGGGCAACCTGTCCGTCAACTCCCACTCCAGCGTCCGCTACTGGACCCCGTTCGGCGGCTTCAAGCAGTCCGGCCTCGGCCGCGAACTCGGCCCGGACGCCCTGACCGCCTTCACCGAGACCAAGAACGTCTTCCTCAGCACGGAGGGGCCCGCCTAAGTGACCGAGACCGAAGCTCCCGTCTGCCGCCGCCTGGTCGGCCGCACCGCCGTCGTCACCGGAGCCGGCAGCGGCATCGGGCTGGCCACCGTCCGCCGGCTCGCCGCCGAGGGCGCCCGCGTGGTCTGCGCCGACATCGACGAGACCAGCGGCAAGGCCGCCGCCCAGGAGGCGGGCGGCCTGTTCGTGAAGACCGACGTCACCGACGTCGAGCAGGTCGAAGCGCTGTTCAAGGCCGCCCACGACACCTACGGCAGCGTCGACATCGCCTTCAACAACGCCGGCATCTCCCCGCCCGACGACGACTCCATCCTGGACACCGGCCTGGAGGCGTGGAAGCGGGTGCAGGAGGTCAACCTGACCTCCGTCTACCTGTGCTGCAAGGCCGCCATCCCCTACATGCGGCGCCAGGGCCGGGGTTCCATCATCAACACCGCCTCCTTCGTGGCCCGGATGGGCGCGGCCACCTCCCAGATCTCCTACACCGCCTCCAAGGGCGGGGTGCTCGCCATGTCCCGCGAACTCGGGGTGCAGTTCGCCCGCGAGGGCATCCGGGTCAACGCCCTGTGCCCCGGCCCGGTGGACACCCCGCTGCTCCAGGAGCTGTTCGCCACCGACCCCGAGCGGGCCGCGCGCCGCCTGGTGCACATCCCGCTCGGCCGCTTCGCGCGGGCCGACGAGATCGCCGCCGCCGTCGCCTTCCTCGCCAGCGACGACTCCTCCTTCGTCAACGCCACCGACTTCCTGGTCGACGGCGGCATCTCCGGCGCGTACGTCACGCCGCTCTAGGCGGTCCTGTCGGCGCGTACCCCACCCCCTCCCCACGAAAGGTGTACGGTCCCCGTCCCATGCGACAGCTACTCGCCTGGTCCCTCGCCGCGGCCGCCGCCCTCGCGGCCGCCCCCGCCCTCACTCCCACCGCGGCGGCAGCACCCTCGAACTGCCCCAAACTGAGCACCAGTTGGTACGGCGACAACCGCGCCCAGCTGCAGCGGGTCATCGACGCCCGGGGCACCTGCTCCGGACACCGCGGCGCGGTCGCCGCGTTCGACTGGGACAACACGATCACCAAGAACGACGTCACCGACGCCACCCTCTCCTGGGCCCTGCGGCACGACGCGCTGCCCCGGCCCGCCCGCTGGAAGGACACCAGCGCCTGGATGACCGACGCCGGGGACCGGGCGCTCACCGCCGCCTGCGGCACCGGCGCGGGCGGCTCCCTGCGCACCTCCGACCGGCCCGAGTGCACCGACGAGATCGTGGAGATCCGGGAGAAGGGCACCACGATGAGCGGCGCCGCCGCCTTCGCGGGCACCTGGAACCACCGGCGCACCGTCCCCCAGTACGCCTGGGTGCCGCAGCTCTTCGCGGGCCGCACCCCGGCCCAGCTCTCCTCATACGCGGCCGCCGCCCGCACCGAGGCGCTGGCCGCGCCGATCGGCGCCACCCGCACCCTGGGCACCCACACCGTCCCCGCCTACGTCCGCTACTACGACCAGCAGCGCGACCTCATCCGCACCCTTCAGCGGGCGGGCTTCCGGGTCTACATCGTCTCGGCCGGCTCCGAGCCCGTCACCGAGGTCTGGTCGCGCGGGGTCGGCGTCGACGCCGCGCACACCATCGCCATCCGCTCCGTCCTCGACCACCGCGGCCGCATCACCACCCGCAACGAGGGCTGCGGCGGCATCGGCGTGAACAAGGGCGACGTCATCCCGTACATCGACGGCAAGCGGTGCTGGATCAACCAGGACATCTACGGCATCCACGGCCCCGCCGCCTGGCAGAAGCAGTCATGGAGGAACCGGATCGCCGTCGGCGGCGGCGACGCGGACACCGACGTCACCTTCGTCTCCGACGCCACCGGCGCCCACCTCGTCCTCAACCGCAACAAGGCCGAGCTGATGTGCCGGGCCTACGACGACGCGGACGGCCGCTGGGTGATCAACCCGATGTTCATCGAGCCGCTGCCCCGCAAGGCCGACCCGTACCCCTGCTCCACCACCGCCTACAACGCCCCCGACGGCGGCCGCACCCCGCTGCTCCGCCCGGACGGCTCGGTCGTGCCGGACCAGGCGGACACCGTGTACTGAGCCCGGCTGGCGAGGGGCGTCACAGGAACGTGTGCCCCTCGCCCCGGTAGGTGGGCACGGTCGCCGTGACCGTGTCCCCCTCCACCAGGTGCAGCACGTCGAACCGCTCGCACAGCTCGCCCGCCTTGGCGTGCCGGAACCACACCTTGTCGCCGATCAGCAGATCGTCGGCGGGCGAGCCCAGCAGCGGCGTCTGCACCTCCCCGGCGCCCTCCTGCGGGTCGTAGCGCAGCCCCTCGGGCAGGTACGGCACCGGCAGCCGGTCCGGGCCCGCCGCGCCCGACGCCGGATAGCCGCCGCCCAGCACCGTCACCGCGCCCACACCCGGACGCCGGACCACGGGCATGGCGAACAGAGCGGCCGGACGGCCCCTGAACGACGTGTAGTTGTCGAACAGCCGGGGCACGTACAGCCCCGACCCGGCCGCGATCTCGGTCACCGCGTCCTCGGCCGCCGTGTGCTGCACACTGCCCGTGCCGCCGCCGTTCACGAACTCCAGCCCCGGCGCCACCGCCCGGACCGCCCGCACCGCAGCCCCGCGCCGCTCGGCCAGCTCACGCCGGGCCGCCGCCTGCATCAGCCGGATCGCGCGGGAACGCACCGGCCGCCCCGCCACCGCGTCCCCGACCCCGGCGACATGCCCCTCGTACGCCATGATCCCCACCAGCTCGAACCCCGGCCGCCGGACCACCGACCGGGCCACCTCGGCCAGTTGGGCGGGGGAGTGCAGCGGAGAGCGGCGGGCGCCCACCCGGACCCGGCCGCCCAGCAGACGCAGCGAGGTGTCCAACTCCAGGCACACCCGCACCACTTCACGCCCACCGGCGCGGGATGCGTCGATCAGGTCGAGCTGGGCCACGTCGTCCACCATCACCGTGACCGAGGCGGCCAGCTTGGGATCGGCGGCCAGCTCCGCGTACCCCGCCCGGTCGGCGGACGGGTAGGCCAGCAGGACGTCGTCGAAGCCCGAGCGGGCCAGCCACAGCGACTCGGCCAGCGTGAACGACATGATCCCCGTGAAGCCCTCCCGCGCCAGCACCCGCTCCAGCAGGGCCCGGCAGCGGACCGACTTGGAGGCGACCCGGATCGGCTTGCCGTGCGCCCGGCGCACCAGGTCGGCCGCGTTGGCGTCGAAGGCGGCCAGGTCGACGAGGGCGAGCGGGGCGTCGTAGGCGGCGGTGGCCCGGTCGTACCGGGCCCGGTCGGCGGCACGCGCAGTCATGACGGCAGCCTGCCAGACGCGATAACCCCAGGGTAGGGGGACGTTCCGGGCAGATGCCCCGGCGGCCCCGACCGGTTCCGTCCCGCCGGCCCGGAACCCGTAAAGTGACGCGCACGTACGGCGGAAAACACCCGGCCTCGGCAGTGAACCGGGATGCCGGTACAGCCGTACGGGTATGCGTGCCCGGACGGAACTCGTCCGACGGGCCGCGGCCGCCGACGGGGACGGCCCGCGTACGAGCAGTCGGCCCGGTCGCCAGGAAACGGGGGGTGCATGAGCACGGAAGCGCGCCGCGCCCCGTTCCCCCCGCGCCCCGCCGAGGACCCCGTGACCGCCGGGGACACCGCATCCGAACCGCCCCCGGCCCCGGCCGCCGCGGTGGACGACCGGACCGAGGACGAACCGTCGGTGTTCGCCCCGCGCCGCCCGCTGGAACGGCCCCGCGAGACCCGGATGCCGCTTCCCGAGACCCGGTTCACCACACCGCCGCCGCCCCCGCCCGCCTCCGCCCGCTTCCCCGACGCCCCGCCGCGGCCCCCGCGCGCCCCGGCCGAGTCCGCCACGGAGACCACGACCCGGCTGCGCCCCGTCCCGCCGGACGCCGGGCCACGCGCCGGGAGCACGGGTCCGGCCGAGGTCCGCCCGCCCGCCTTCGGTACCGCCGGGGCACCCGCGCCGGACCCCGCCCTCTCCTGGAACGCCCCCTGGCCCGTCGGCGCGTTCGGCGAACCCGAACCGTCCGGGGAACCCGTGCGCGGGCTCGGCCCGCTGGCCCGGCTGCGCAGCCGCACCGGCCTCGCCGCCGGCTGCGTCGTCCTCGGCCTCGGCCTCATCGGCGGCGCCCTCGCGGGGAGTTGGCTCACCGGCGAGGACGGTGCGCACGCCGCCGGGGCAGGGTTCACCGCCGCCGGATCGCTCTGGCACGACGTACCCGTCGACCAGCTCTTCCCGCCCACCGTCCAGGGCACCGGCGCCGGCCCCGGCGGCGCCGACCGGACCTGGACCCGTATCGCCGTGGCACCCGACGCGAGCTGCGCCGGCGCCTTCGACCCGCTGCTGCTGCGCGCCCTCGCCCCCGTCGGCTGCGCCCGCCTGCTGCGCGCCACCTACACCGACGCCACCCGCACCCATGTCACTACCGTGGGACTGCTGTTCACCAAGGCCGACCCCGCCGCCATGGCCGGGCTCGCCGCCCGCTTCCGCGACGAGCGCCTGGACCGCCGCACCGACCTGATGCCCCTCCCGTACGCCGCCCAGGGCACCCCCGCCGCCGGGTTCGGCGCGAAACAGCGCGCCAGCTGGACGATCAGCGTCCTCACCGACGCCCCCGTCGTCGCCTACGCCGTGTCCGGCTGGGCCGACGGCCGCGCCGTCGACACCCCGCAGCCCGCCCCGGACGCCGTACGCTCCGGCGCCACCTCCGCCCCCGCGCAGGCCGGACTCGGCAACGAGGCCCAGGGACTCGCCGACCGCGTCCAGCGACGGCTGCGCCAGACCGTCAGCCCGGCCACGGAGAAACCCTCATGAGGCGCCGCGCCCGCACCGCTTCGAGCCTGCTGCTCGCCGCCGGGCTCACCCTGGTCCCCGCCACCAGCGCCCACGCCGACTCCATCCGCGCCCAGCAGTGGGGACTGTCCGCCCTCCACCTCGACGAGGCATGGCGCACCACCCGCGGACAGGGCGTCACCGTCGCCGTACTGGACACCGGGGTGGAGGAGGACCACCCCGACCTCGCGGGCAACGTGCTGCCCGGCAGGGACATGGTCGGCTTCGGCGCCGGTCCGGGCGACCGCGCCTGGGCCCGGCACGGCACCGCCATGGCCGGGATCATCGCCGGCCACGGGCACGGCCCCGGCTCGGGCTCCGGGGTCATGGGCGTCGCACCTGAGGCGAAGATCCTGCCCGTGCGGGTCATCCTGGAGGACAAGGACCCCGCCCGCGCCAAGGCCCGCGTCACCCGCGGCAACGCCCTCGCGGACGGCATCCGCTGGGCCGCCGACCACGGCGCCGACGTCATCAACCTCTCCCTCGGCGACGACTCCGACTCCGCCCACCCCGAGGCCGGCGAGGACGAGGCCGTGCAGTACGCGCTCGGCAAGGGCGTCGTCGTGGTCGCCTCGGCGGGCAACGGCGGCGACAAGGGCGACCATGTGTCCTACCCGGCCGCCTACCCCGGCGTCATCGCCGTCACGGCGGTGGACCGCTACGGCACCCGCGCCTCCTTCTCCACCCGCCGCTGGTACGCCGCCGTCAGCGCGCCCGGCGTCGACGTCGTCATCGCCGACCCCGACCACCGCTACTACGAGGGCTGGGGCACCTCGGCGGCCTCCGCCTTCGTCTCCGGCGCGGCCGCCCTGCTCAAGGCCGAGCGCCCGGAACTCACCCCGCCCCAGGTCAGGAAGGTGCTGGAGGACACCGCGCGGGACGCCCCCTCCGGCGGCCGGGACGACTCCCGCGGCTTCGGCATGATCGACCCGGCCGCCGCCCTCAGGAGCGCCACCCGCCTGAAGGCGGAGAGCCCCCGCCCGGCCGCCTACGGCAAGAAGTACTTCGGGCCCGGCCCCGGCACGGCCGGCTCCGGCTCCGGCACGGGGGGCTGGGCGGCCTGGCTGGCGGGCGGCACCGGCACGGCCCTCCTCCTCACGGCCGCCGTCGTGGTGTGGCGCGGCCGCCGGCCCGACGGGACCGGCTGATCACACCGGACCGTCGAGCGCCCGTACCGCCGCAAGCGCCGCCGCCTCCACCAGCGCGACGCCCCGCGCGAGGCCCAGGGAGCCCTCGGTGAGGACCGCCAGCAGGCGGTCGCCGCCGGGACCGGACGCGCGGCCCACGCTGTGCACGACCCACAGGCCGGTCGCGTCACGCGGGAACCAGCCGTTCTTCAGCGCGCCGGGACCCACCGCCGAGACACCCCACCGCTGCCCGGGCACCACCGCACCCATCAGACCGGCCAGATACGCGCGCGACGCCCGGTCCAGCACGGGCGAGGGGCCGAACACGTGCCCCAGCAGGCGGAGCTGGTCCCGGGCCGTGGTGCGGGTCAGGCCCCAGTAGCCGTCCCGGCCCGCCGAGGTGGCGGTGAGACCGAGGCGGTGGTGGGCCGCGTCCAGTCCGGCGGCGCCGCCGTTCGCCCGCCACAGCGCGCTCGCCGCGTCGTTGTCGCTCCGCGTGATCATCCTCGCGGACAGCTCCCGCTCCCGCGCCGACAGCGCCCGGTCCGCGTCCTGGGCCCGGATCAGCAGCGCGGCCAGGATGCCGACCTTGACGACGCTCGCCGCGTCGTAGGAGCCGTCGCCGTGCACCGCGCTCCGCCCGGAGCCCGGATCGAGCACCCCCACCGACAGCCGGGCGCCCTCGGGCACCTCCACGCTCAGCGGTCCCACCGGCGCCTCCCGTCGGCACAGCCACCTGCCGGCCCCGATAGGCTCGGGACCGTGGCGAACAAGAACATTCCCGACTCCGGCTTCTCCGACGACGACGGCTCCGCCGACCCCCGGCTGAGCGCCGCGCTCGCGGCCTGGGCCGAGGACCGGAGCGCGCTCGGGCCGGTGCTGGAGGCGCTCAAGGGCGCGCGGCTGCTCGTCCCCGTCGTCGCCGTCCTCGGGGAGAGCGAGGTCGACGAGAACGGGCTGCGCCGGGAGAAGACCAGCGACATGGCCGTTCCCACGCTGAAGGCCGCCGGGCGCACCGCGCTGCCCGTCTTCACCTCCACCGGGTCGCTGGCCCGCTGGGACCCCGCCGCCCGGCCGGTCGCCGTCCCCCTGCACCAGGCCCTCCAGGCCGCCGCCCACGAGAAGGCCGACACGGTCGTCCTGGACCTCGCCGGGCCCGTGCCGTTCGAGCTGACCGGTCCGGCGCTGCTCGCGCTGGCCGAGGGCCGCACCAGCGTCGACCCGCTCGGTGACCCGGCCGTGGTGGCCGCCGTGCGCGAGGCCGTCGCCGCCGAGCCCGCCGTGCGCTCCGCCCACCTGGGCCCGGGTGAGGCCGATGGCACCCTCGCGCTCGTCCTCGACCCGGCCGCCGAGCCCGCGCGGGCCGCCCGCGCGGTCGCCGGGCGGCTGGCCGCCGACGAGACGCTGAGGGCCCGCCTGGTGCGCGGCCTCGACCTGGCACTCCTGCCGGCCGGGACCACCCCTCCGGGCGAGCCCTTGTTCGTACGAGGCTGACTACCAGGGCCTTTCTTCCGGATCAGGCCGGCTCGGGCCGACGGTGCCTTCGGGCCGACCCGAGCGGGGTCTGGTGCGTGCGGCTGCAAGGCGGAGGAGGGCGTCGACGCGATGGGGGTCCCCCCGCGCGAGCGCAGCCGAGCGTGGGGGAGTCGGCAACCGACGACAACGCCGCAGATGTGCGTGCCAGACCCCGCGCCCTCGGCAAGATCCGGAAGACAGGCCCTAGCCGTAGACCGGCCCCGTGTACTTCTCGCCGGGGCCGTGGCCCGGCTCGTCCGGGACGAGGGATGCCTCGCGGAACGCGAGCTGGAGCGACTTCAGGCCGTCGCGCAGCGGGGCCGCGTGGAAGGAGCTGATCTCGGTCGTGCTCGCGTCCAGCAGGCCGGCGAGGGCACCGATCAGTTTGCGGGCCTCGTCCAGGTCCTTGTACTTCTCGCCCTCCTCGCTCAGCCCGAGCTTCACGGCGGCCGCGCTCATCAGGTTGACGGCGACCGTCACGATCACCTCGACGGCGGGGACCTCGGCGATGTCGCGGGTCATGGCGTCGAAGTCGGGCGTCTCAGGGGAGGTCTCACTCATACCCCACACGATAGGCGCCGGTCCCCGCCCCACCTCACCGGACCCCGGCCGCCCGGCCGTCAGACACCGGATTAGCAGGACGATGCCGCTCCTGCTAACCTGGTGTGACGACCGGCCGGACGAGCACGCCTGCGGTGAGCACTCCGGCCTACAAGTGGAGGCTTCGAGCTCCCACCCGACCACCCTCACGGGCGGCGGGTCACCGGTCAGACGGAGAACGCGGCCCACGCCGCGGACACCGTCCGAGAGCGCGCCCCGCGACCATCGCGGCGGTGTTCCGGTAGTTCGAGGAGCCCCGCCTGTGATCGTCCGGGGCATTTTTTGTGCTTCGGCGCGGTTAGGTCTTACTGATACAGACGTTACGCGGCTGTCCGCCAGACCGTCGCGTGGTGCTACCGAGGAGGATCCATCAGCGCCGAGCCCCGCATCAACGACCGGATTCGCGTTCCCGAGGTGCGACTTGTCGGTCCCAGTGGCGAGCAGGTGGGCATCGTCCCCCTGGCCAAGGCACTGGAGCTTGCGCAGGAGTACGACCTGGACCTGGTCGAGGTCGCGGCGAACGCCCGTCCGCCCGTGTGCAAGCTCATGGACTACGGGAAGTTCAAGTACGAGTCGGCCATGAAGGCCCGTGAGGCGCGCAAGAACCAGGCGCACACGGTCATCAAGGAGATGAAGCTCCGGCCGAAGATCGACCCGCACGACTACGACACCAAGAAGGGTCACGTCGTCCGGTTCCTCAAGCAGGGCGACAAGGTCAAGATCACGATCATGTTCCGTGGCCGTGAGCAGTCCCGCCCCGAGCTGGGCTACCGACTGCTGCAGCGCCTCGCGGAGGACGTCCAGGACCTCGGTTTCGTCGAGTCGAACCCGAAGCAGGACGGCCGAAACATGATCATGGTTCTCGGTCCGCACAAGAAGAAGACCGAGGCGATGGCCGAGGCCCGTCAGGCGCAGGAGGCCCGCAAGGCCGACGCGAAGGCCAACCCCGGCCGCTCGCAGAACGCCGCGGAGTCCGACAGCCCCGTCGAGGACGTGGACGCCGAGGCCCCTGCCGAGGCTCCCGCCGAGGCGTGATCCGGAGGGACGCAAGTCCCGAAGGAACCAACCGATTAGAGAGCGACGCTCCACCGTGCCCGGTTTCACGACCGGGCACCGGAGCGCCACCGACGAGGAGATAACGGCGCTATGCCGAAGAACAAGTCGCACAGCGGTGCCAGCAAGCGCTTCAAGGTCACCGGCTCCGGCAAGGTGCTCCGTGAGCGCGCCGGCAAGCGCCACCTGCTCGAGCACAAGTCGTCCCGCGTGACGCGCCGCCTCACCGGCACCGCCGAGATGGCTCCGGGCGACGCCGCGAAGATCAAGAAGCTTCTCGGCAAGTGACGTAGCCGGCACTCGCACCGAGTGCCGTACGTCTTCACCGGGACCCAAACGTTTTCGGGTCGTGTGAGTCCGAGTCCACTCACCGGCCCCGCTACAAGGAGTTAACAAGTGGCACGCGTCAAGCGGGCAGTCAACGCCCACAAGAAGCGCCGGGCGATCCTCGAGCAGGCCTCCGGCTACCGTGGTCAGCGCTCGCGCCTGTACCGCAAGGCCAAGGAGCAGGTCACCCACTCCCTGGTCTACAACTACAACGACCGCAAGAAGCGCAAGGGCGACTTCCGTCAGCTCTGGATCCAGCGGATCAACGCCGCTGCCCGCGCCAACGGCATCACCTACAACCGCTTCATCCAGGGTCTGAAGGCCGCGAACATCGAGGTCGACCGCAAGATCCTGGCCGAGCTGGCCGTCAACGACGGCACCGCCTTCGCGGCGCTCGTCGAGGTCGCCCAGAAGGCGCTCCCGGCGGACGTGAACGCGCCCAAGGCTGCGTGACGCCGCGCTGGCCTTGAGCCGGTTGAATGTAGGACCCGCAGGCTGTTGAGCTTGCGGGTCCTGCTGTTGGGGCGGGCGGTGCGTGGGTTGTCCGGTGCGGCGCCGTCGTGGCTTGTCGCGCAGTTCCCCGCGCCCCTCAACAACACCGCCGCCGCCCCTGAAAAACACTGCTCGCTGTTGGGACCTCTGTCGAAGGTGATTTGGAACATGGCTCCCGCCAACCCTGAGTTGATCTCTCCTCGTTCCGCGCGGGTGAGTGCCGCGCGGCGGTTGGGGAGGCGGAATTTCCGGGGGAAGGAGCGGCTGTTCCTCGCGGAGGGGCCGCAGGCCGTGCGAGAGGCCGCCGCGCACCGGTCCGGCGGGGAGTCCACGCTGGTGGAGCTGTTCGCCACCGTCGAGGCCGCCGAGCGGTACGCCGACATCATCGGTGAGGCGCGGGCCGCGGGCGCCCGGGTGCACCTCGCCGGCGAGGACGTCATCGCCGACATCTCCACCACCGTCACCCCGCAGGGTGTCGTCGGCGTCTGCCGGTTCCTGGACACCCCGTTCGAGGACATCCTCGCCGCACGCCCCCAGCTCGTCGCGGTCCTCGCGCACGTGCGCGACCCCGGCAACGCGGGCACCGTACTGCGCTGCGCGGACGCCGCCGGGGCCGACGCGGTGATCCTCACCGACGCCTCCGTGGACCTGTACAACCCCAAGGCCGTACGCGCCTCCGTGGGCTCCCTGTTCCATCTGCCCGTCGCCATGGGCGTTCCCGTCGAGCAGGCCGTCCAGGGGCTGAAGGACGCCGGGGTGCGCATCCTGGCCGCCGACGGCGCCGGGGACCGGGACCTGGACGAGGAACTCGACAAGGGCGCCATGGGCGACCCCACCGCGTGGGTGTTCGGCAACGAGGCGTGGGGCCTGCCGGAGGAGACCCGTTCCCTCGCCGACGCCGTCGTCAGCGTCCCCATCCACGGCAAGGCCGAGAGCCTGAACCTGGCGACCGCCGCGGCCGTATGCCTCTACGCGTCGGCGCGGGCACAGCGCGCACCCGGAGGCTGCCGTTCCGTCGCCCGGAACTAGTAGGGTGACCCACTCGGGGCCCTGCACAGGCCGAGAGGTGGGGTACGGGGATGAGTGTGGTCGGTACCGGCACCGTGCCGGACGGGCACGAGGTGCGCGCCCTCCCTGCTGACGCGATCGACCCCGACCAGCTTCCCGACGGCCTCGTCGTCGCCGACGAGCACGGCCGTGTCGTGCGTTTCAACGCCGCCGCCGCCCGGATCACCGCCGTCAGCCCGGCCGACGCCCTCGGCCGGCCGCTGGAGAAGGCGCTGCCGCTGGAGGACCTGGAGGGCCGGCGGTGGTGGCAGGTGACCGACCCCTACGGCGGCCTCGCCATCCGTGTCCGCCAGCCCGAGCGGAACCTGCTGCTGCCCGGCGGCCGTGAGGTCCTGGTCGCCGCCCGCTACGTCCGCGACGAACCCCTCGGCCCCCTGCGCCGGCTCGTCGTCACCCTGCGGGACACCGAGGCCCGCCGCCGCACCGAGCGCAGCCACGCCGAGCTGATCGCCACCGTCGCCCACGAACTGCGCTCCCCGCTCACCTCCGTCAAGGGCTTCACCGCCACCCTGCTGGCCAAGTGGGAGCGGTTCACCGACGAGCAGAAGCGGCTGATGCTGGAGACCGTCGACGCCGACGCCGACCGCGTCACCCGGCTCATCGCCGAACTCCTCGACATCTCCCGTATCGACAGCGGCCGTCTGGAGGTGCGCCGCCAGCCCGTTGACATAGCGGCCGCCGTCGGCCGTCACATCCAGGCCCATGTCGCCGCCGGCCAGCCCGCCGACCGGTTCCTGCTCCGCGTCGAGCACCCGCTGCCCGCCCTGTGGGCCGACCCCGACAAGGTCGACCAGGTGCTCAGCAACCTGCTGGAAAACGCGGTGCGCCACGGCGCCGGAACTGTCACCATCGACGTCACGCCCGCGCCCTCCCCGCGCGAGGGCGAGGAGACAGGCACGTCGGTCACGGTGAGCGACGAGGGGGCCGGCATCCCGGAGGAGTCCATGAACCGCGTCTTCACCCGCTTCTGGCGGGGCAGCAAGCGCGGCGGCACCGGCCTCGGGCTCTACATCGTCAAGGGCATCGTCGAAGCCCACGGCGGCACCATCACCGTCGGCCGCGCCCCCGGCGGCGGCGCGCGGTTCCGATTTACGTTGCCCGTGAGCGTGCCGGCCTACCTGGCCTGAGCCGCCCGCGGGCCATTCACCCAGCCCGTCCCCGTTAGACTCGGCCCCTGGCACCTTTGTGTCCCACGCCTGGCCCGCCGAGACCGTCCGGGCGGTGACGGGACCACCAGTCAGGGGGCACCTCCCAGCGGTAGCTGGGGGACAATCGGAAGCACGGGAAGAGATGTCGGCACCGAATAAGTCGTACGACCCTGTCGAGGTCGAGACGTTGAAACCGGAAGAGATCGAGCGTATGCGGGACGAGGCGCTCGCCGCCTTCGGTGCCGCGGACTCCCTCGACGCGCTCCACGAGGCCAAGGTCGCCCACACCGGACCGGCCTCCCCGCTGTCCCTCGCCAACCGCGAGATCGGCGCCCTGCCCCCGCACGCCAAGGCCGACGCCGGCAAGCGCGTCGGCATGGCCCGCGGCGCGGTCAACAAGGCGCTGGCCGCCCGCCAGAGCGAGCTGGAGGCGGAGCGCGACGCGCGGGTGCTGGTCGAGGAGGACGTCGACGTCACCCTGCCGTACGACCGCGTCCCCGCCGGTGCCCGCCACCCGCTGACCACGCTGTCGGAGCGCATCGAGGACGTCTTCGTCGCCATGGGCTACGAGGTCGCCGAGGGCCCCGAGGTGGAGGCCGAGTGGTTCAACTTCGACGCCCTCAACATCGGCCCCGACCACCCCGCGCGCGGCGAGGCCGACACCTTCTTCGTGCGCGGTGAGAAGGGCGGCACCGAGTCCGGTGTCGTGCTGCGCACCCACACCTCGCCCGTGCAGATCCGCTCCCTGCTGGACCGCGAGCCGCCGGTCTACGTGATCTGCCCCGGCCGCGTGTACCGCACGGACGAGCTGGACGCCACGCACACCCCGGTCTTCCACCAGGTCGAGCTGCTCGCCATCGACGAGGGCCTGACCATGGCCGACCTCAAGGGCACCCTGGACCACATGGTCCAGTCGCTGTTCGGCGAGGGCATGAAGACCCGGCTGCGGCCCAACTTCTTCCCCTTCACCGAGCCGTCCGCCGAGATGGACATGGTGTGCTACGTCTGCCGCGGCGAGTCCGTCGGCAACCCCGACCGGCCCTGCCGCACCTGCTCCAGCGAAGGCTGGATCGAGCTGGGCGGCTGCGGCATGGTCAACCCGCGGGTGCTCGTCGCCTGCGGCGTCGACCCGGAGAAGTACAGCGGCTTCGCCTTCGGGTTCGGCATCGAGCGGATGCTGATGTTCCGCCACAACGTCGAAGACATGCGAGACATGGTCGAGGGTGACATCCGTTTCACCCGGCCGTTCGGGATGGAGATCTGATGCGGGTCCCGCTTTCTTGGCTGCGGGAGTACGTCGACCTGCCGGCGACCGAAACCGGCCGTGACGTCCAGGCCAAGCTCATCTCGGCGGGCCTCGAGGTCGAGACCGTCGAGCAGCTCGGCGCCGACCTCAAGGGTCCCCTGGTCGTCGGCCAGGTGCTGACCATCGAGGAGCTGGAGGGCTTCAAGAAGCCGATCCGCTTCTGCACCGTCGACGTCGGCCGGGCCAACGGCACCGGCGAGCCCCAGGAGATCGTCTGCGGCGCCCGCAACTTCGCCGTCGGCGACAAGGTCGTCGTGGTCCTGCCCGGCGCCGTCCTGCCCGGCGACTTCGCCATCGCCGCGCGCAAGACGTACGGCAGGACCTCCCACGGCATGATCTGCTCCGGCGACGAGCTGGGCATGGGCGACGACGGCACGGGCGGCATCATCGTGCTGCCGCCGGAGACCGAGGTCGGCAAGGACGCCATCGAGCTGCTGGAGCTGGTCGACGAGGTCCTGGACATCGCCGTCACCGCCAACCGCGGCGACTGCCTGTCCATCCGCGGCGTCGCCCGCGAGACCGCCATCGCCTACGGCCTGCCGCTGCGCGACCCGGCGCTCATCGACGTCCCCGCGCCCAACGCCTACGGCTACCCGGTCAAGGTCTCCGACCCGATGGGCTGCGACCGCTTCACCGCGCGCACCGTCACGGGCCTGAGCCCCGAGGCACGCTCCCCGATCTGGCTGCGCCGCCGGCTGCAGAAGGTCGGCATGCGCCCGGTCTCGCTGGCCGTCGACGTCACCAACTACGTGATGACGGAGCTGGGCCAGCCCCTGCACGCCTACGACCGTGCCTCGGTCCAGGGCGCCATCGGGGTCCGCCGCGCCGAGGAGGGCGAGAAGCTGCGCACCCTCGACGGGGTCGAGCGCACGCTGCACGCCGAGGACCTCGTCATCACCGACGAGCGCGGCGCCATCGGCCTGGCCGGTGTCATGGGCGGCGCGAACACGGAGATCGCCGACCACGACGACACCGAGCGCTCCACCTCCGAGGTCGTCGTCGAGGCCGCCCACTTCAACGCGGTCTCCGTCGCGCGGACGGCCCGCCGTCACAAGCTGTCCTCCGAGGCGTCCCGGCGCTTCGAGCGGGGCGTGGACCCCGAGGCCGCCGCCGCTGCCGCGCAGCGCACGGTGGACCTGCTGGTCCTGCTCGCGGGCGGCACCGCCGAGGCCGGCGTCACGGAGATCATCGCGCCGTTCGCGCCGCGCACGATCACCATCCCGGCCGATCACCCGGACAAGGTCGCGGGCGTCTCCTACGGCCGCGAGACCGTCGTACGCCGCCTCCAGGAGATCGGCTGCGACGTGTACGGGCAGGACGAGCTGATCGTCACCGTCCCGTCCTGGCGGCCCGACCTCGCCGAGGCCAACGACCTGGCGGAGGAGGTCATCCGCCTGGAGGGCTACGAGAACCTGCCCTCCACGCTGCCCAGGCCCACCTCCGGCCGCGGCCTGACCCACCGCCAGCGGCTGCACCGCCGCACCGGCCGCGCCCTGGCCGGGGCGGGCTACGTCGAGGCGCCGAACTACCCGTTCGTCGCCGAGCAGGTCTTCGACCAGCTCGCGCTGGACGCCGACGACCCGGCCCGCCGTGTCGTCCGGCTGTCCAACCCGCTCAGCGACGAGGAGCCCGCGCTCCGCACCACGCTGCTGCCCGGCCTGCTGGGCGCCCTGCGCCGCAACGACGGCCGGGGTTCGCACGACCTGGCGCTCTTCGAGACCGGTCTGGTCTTCCACCCGCGTGCGGCCGCCGCCGTCGCCGGGCACCTGCCCGTCGACCGCCGGCCCACCGCCGAGGAGATCGCCGGTCTGGACGCCGCGCTGCCCGAGCAGCCGCGCCACGCGGCCGTCGTCCTCACCGGCGCCCGCGAGCAGGCCGGCTGGTGGGGCAAGGGCCGCCCGGCCGACTGGGCGGACGCCGTCGAGGCCGCGCGCACCGTCGCCCGCGAGGCGGGCGCCGAGCTGATCGTGCGCAAGGCCCAGTACGGCCCCTGGCACCCCGGCCGCTGTGCCGAGCTGGTGGTCGTCGAGGACGGCGCCGAGCGCGTCGTCGGCCACGCGGGCGAACTGCACCCGCGCGTGGTCAAGGCCCTCGGCCTGCCCGAGCGCACCTGCGCGATGGAGGTCGACCTGGACGCCCTGGAGCGGGCCGGCGACGACACCCCGCAGGCGCCCGGCATCTCGGCCTTCCCCGTCGCCACGCAGGACGTCGCGCTGGTCGTCGACCGGCCGGTGCCCGCCGCTGACGTCGAGGCCGCGCTGCGCGAGGGCGCGGGCGAACTGCTGGAGTCCATCCGGCTGTTCGACGTCTACGAGAACCCGGAGCAGCTCGGCGAGGGCCGCAAGTCGCTCGCGTACGCGCTGCGCTTCCGGGCCGCCGACCGCACGCTCACCGTGGACGAGGCGTCCGCCGCGCGCGACGCCGCCGTCGCCCTGGCGAACGAGCGCACGGGCGCGGAGCTGCGCGGCTGACCCCGCGGCGTAGAAGGCACCGGCCGGTCACGGACTCGATCCGTGGCCGGCCGGTGCCGTTTCCGGCGCCCTCCGGGCCGGGTGCCCGGCTGCCGCCGCGCGAACGCGGGCCGGCGGGCCAGGGGGCCGTACCGGCGACGCGGTACCGGTTCCGCGCGGCGGTGTCGTGCGGGGCTCCGCCCGACACCCGGGGGGTGCCCGTCCGGACCGCCGCCTTGTGAGGGGGAGCGGGCGGTCCGGCCCGCCTCGTGCGAGGCGGGCCACCCAGTGAAGCGGGCCCGGCCCCGCGGCCGGCAGTGCGCGCGGGACGCGGATGCGCGTACTCCGTTCACACCCCGTGTGAACCCGGTGGCACTACGCTTACGGTCACCACGCCACTCGGGGGGCCACTGATGCAGCCCAACACCCTGCTCGACGCGATCCTGGACGAGGCGGGCATCTCGCACGCCGGGCTCGCCGCCCACGTCAACCAGGCCGGCCGCCGCCGCGGCCTCGCGCTCAGATACGAACACACCGCCGTGGCGCGGTGGCTGAAGGGGCAGCGGCCCCGCGGGCAGGTGCCCGACCTGATCTGCGAGGTGCTCGCGGGACGGTTACGGCGCCCGGTCACGCTGGACGACATCGGTCTCGGCGTACCGGGTGAACCGGCCACCGCGCACGCCGGCTCGCTCTCCGGCTTCGTGGAGCGGGCCACCGCGCTGTGGCGTTCCGACGAACAGCAGCGCCCGCACGTGCTGGGCGCCCCCGCGGTCACCGGTACGCCCGCGGTGATGCCGGTGTGGGAGTGGGAGAACCCGCCCGAGGACGTGGACGTCTCGCGCGGCGGGCAGCAACGGGTCACCGAGGCGGACATCGGCACGCTGCGGGCGGCCCGCGCGCACTACGAGCAGATGTACCGCAAGGCCGGCGGGGTGGCGACCCGCACCCGCATCGTCGGCTTCCTCAACGCCGAGGCGGCGCCCCTGCTGCGCGGCAGCTACCCCGACGACACCGGCCGCCAACTGCACCGCGCCACGGGCGGGCTGGTGGCCATCGCGGGCATCTGCGCCTACGACTCCGACGCGCACGGGCTGGCCCAGCGCTACTTCCACCAGGCGCTGCGGCTGGCGAAGGCGAGCGGGGACCGGGGGCTCGGCGCGTACGTGATAGCGCTGCTGGTCAACCAGTCGCTGTTCATGCGGGAGTACCGGCAGGCGGTCGCCTTCGCGGAGGCCGCGCTGCGCACGGCCGGCCGCCACATCACCCCGGCGCTCGCCTCCGACCTGTACGCGATGCAGGCCAAGGCGTACGCGCACCTCGGCGACGGGGGCGGGGCGCTGTCCTGCATCCGGCGGGCGGAGACGGCGGCCGGGCAGATCCGGCCGGGGAGCGAACCCGACGAGACGGGGTACGTCCAGCCCGGTCTGGTGAACGTCCAGGTGGCGGAGGCGCTGCTGAGTCTCGGGGAGCTGTCGGCGGCGCGGGAGCACGCGGCGGCCGCCGTGGACAACCCGGCGCACGACCGGGGGCGCGTGCACCGGCTGGCGATGCTCAGCACGATCGAGCTGCGGCAGGGCAACGCGGACAAGGCGGTGGCGACCGCGGTGCTGATGGCCGAGCAGGCGCGCGGCATGGAGTCCCAGCGGCTGCGCGACCGTCTGCGGGCGGTGCGCGAGTACCTGGTGCGCTGCGGCTCGGCCGGGACCGCGGACGCGGCGGAACTGATCGACGGGGCGCTGCGCGTACCGCTGTGACGCGGCGGGGCGCACGGGGCGCGCGCGGGCGCCCTGTAGGCCGGGAAGAGTCCCTGCTGCGATATTGCCACTACTTCGGCGGAAGGTGGCAGAACCGTGCAGTGGACGAAACAGAACGAACAAACTGTGTACGCGAACCGCTGGTTCAGCGTCAATCTGGCGGATGTCGAGCTGCCCAACGGCTCACATCTCGACCACTTCCTGATCCGGCTGCGGCCGGTCGCCGTCGCCACGGTCGTCAACGAGGCCAACGAGGTCCTGCTGCTGTGGCGGCACCGCTTCATCACCGACAGCTGGGGCTGGGAGCTGGCCGCGGGGGTCGTGGAGGACGGCGAGGACATCATGACCGCGGCCGCGCGCGAACTGGAGGAGGAGACCGGCTGGCGGCCGGGGCCTCTGCACCACCTGATGAGTGTGGAGCCGTCCAACGGCCTCACCGACGCCCGGCACCACGTCTACTGGTCCGACCAGGGTGAGTACACCGGCCATCCCGTGGACGACTTCGAGTCGGACCGCCGTGAGTGGGTCCCGCTCAAACTCGTCCCCGACATGATCGCCCGTGGGGAGGTCCCGGCCGCCAACATGGCGGCCGCGTTACTCCTGCTGCACCATCTCCGGCTCGCCGACGGTCAGTGAGCCAGCGCCTGCCAGACGGCGACGGCGAGCGCCCCCAGCGCGGTGAGCGCGGCGACCGAGGTCAGTGGCCAGCGGGCGTGTTCGAGGGACTTCACCCGGGTGTTCAGCTCGTCCAGCTCCTTGGCGGTCTCCTCGGTACGGTGACTGAGCAGTGCCAGCCCGCCTTCGACGCGCGCGTAGGCGACGTCGAGGCGGCGGCGTAACTCGGCCAGTTCTCCGTGAACCACGGCTTGCTCCGGTTCGACGGTCACGGGTCCACTCCTTGTCGTGGTCGGACGGGACGACTCCGCATCCCTTGCATGCGCATGCTGAGTCAACCGCCCCGCCGGCCCCGGGGGGAGCGTGTGCGAACGGCATATGCGGGCCCGCGCCACACACGGAGTGTGAACCACAGGGACCCGGCACCTTTCGGCGCCGGGTCGCTGTGCGTCAGTCCTCGTCCGGCACCGCTCGCGCGCCGTCGCGCCCCCGCATCCGCACGAAGACGGGGTTGGCCGCCGCGATGTCCGCCCGCAGGCGTTCGGCCTCCTCGTCCCGCCCCTCGGCACACAGGGTGAGCACCACGTCGTGGGTCACGGCCGCCACGTTCCACGCGTAGTCCCCCGACCGGTAGACCTCGAGGGCGGCCTCGAAGTCGGCGTGCGCCTCGGTGAAACGGCCCAGCTCCCGGTACGCGACCGCGCGCAGATGGAGCGCCATCGCCCTGGCGTACGCGTCACCCGCGCGACCGGTCACCCCGACGGCGTGGCTCAGGGGTTCCAAGGCCTCCCCGGGCCTGCCCTCCCGCAGACGCAGCCAGCCCACATCACGCTGGGTGTGGGCGAACCACATCTCGTCGCCGACCCGCCGGAAGACGCCGAGCGCCCGCTCGGCCGCGGCGGCGGCTCCGGCCAGGTCTCCCATACCCGCGAGGACCCGGATCCGGGCGTTGACGACCCGGCCGACCCAGTGCTGTTCGCCCATGGGCCCGAAGAGTTCCTCCGCCCTGCGGTAACGGTCGAGGGCCTCCTCCCGGCGCCCGAGGAGCCGGTAGATCTTGCCCAGGGCGTAGAGGCACGCCCCTTCCCACCGGCGGTCGTTCAGCACCCGGAAGTCGTGGACGGCCGCTTCCAGCAGGGGCGCCGCCTCCTCCGGCCGGCGCAGATATCCGAGTGTCTCGGCCAGGGTCCGCCGCAGCCGGGCCTGCGCCCGGCGGTCGCCCGCCTCCTGAGCCAGCCGCAGCGCCTGCCGCTGGCTCTGTTCGGCGAGTTCCGGCCTGCCCCGCCATCGCTGGAACTCGCCGAGCTTCTCCAGCGAGTTGAGGACGTGCCAGGAGTCACCGGCGGCCAGCAGCCCGTCCGCCGCCGTGCTCATGTGCCGCAGCGCCTCGCGGTAGTCGCTCTTGGCCGCGTGGGCACGGGCCACGACCATCTCGTCCCGGGCCCGGTGCACCGGCTCCGCCGGGCCGCCGCCCTCCGTGCCGTCGGCCAGCAGCGTCAGGGCCGTGTCGGGCGCGCCCTCGGTGAGCGCCACCGCCGCGCGGGCGCGACGCAGGCTGCCCAGGACCCTGGGCCGGGTCTCCGGCGGAGCGCCGAACAGCCAGTCCGCTGAGCCGGCGGGCAGAGTGATGTCGTCGAGGAAGTACGACAGGGCCTCCCCGATCTCGGCCGACTCGGTGTCCATGCCCAGGCTGCGGCCCCGGCCGATGGCCCACAGCAGCCGCTCCTGCTCGCCCGCCACCCAGGAGGCGGCCGGCAGCCGGTCCAGGTCGTCGACCCGTTCCGGCGGGACCTCCGCCGCCAGCTCCGGGGCCCGTCGGGCGGCCAGGTGGACCACGGCGTCCCGGAAGGCTCGCACCTGACGGGCCTCCAGTGCTCGCCGCTCGTCCGGCGGTAACTCCTCGGACCGCTCAGCGGCGTAGACCCGGATGAGGTCGTGGAAGTGATAGCCGCCGTCCGCGCTGTCGTCACCACGGGCTTCCATGAGGCTGACCTCGATCAACTCGTCACAGGCCGCGACCGCCGCGTCCCGGCTCCCCGTGACGGCGGCGAAGTGCCAGTCGCTGAGCCGGCCCGCGGGCAGCGACGCGACCAGTCCGCACGCGGCGCGGGTGGATTCCCCCAGTTCCCGGTAGGTGAAGGCCAGGCACGCGGCCAGGCTCTTGTCGTCGTGCACCAGCTCCCGCAGCCGGTGCCGCTCGTCCTCCAGGCGGGCCTGCATCCGGGCCAGGCTCAGATCCGGGCGCTGGCTGAGTTTGGAGCCCACGATGCGCAACGCCAGGGGCAGGCGCCCGCAGAACCGGGTGATCTGCAGGGCCACGGCCGGGTCGGCGGCGACGCGGTCCTGGCCCGCGTAGTGCGCGAGGACGCCCAGCGCGTCGTCCTCGTCCGGGAGGACGACCTGCACGGGAGGACGCGTGGCCTCCGCGGACAGCGCCCTGCGGCTGGTGATCAGCACCGCGCACCCGGCGCCCACCGGGAGCAGCGGCCGGACCTGCTCGGTGCTGTGCGCGTTGTCGAGGACGATCAGCAGCCGCCGGTCGTTGGTCAGTGAGCGCAGCAGCGCGGCCCGGTCGGCGACGCCGGCCGGGATGTCCTCGGGCGCGACCTCGAGCCGTCGCAGGAGCTGCTCCAGAGCCTCGGCGCCGGTGCGCGGTTCGTCCCCGTCGCCCCGCAGTTCGAGGTAGAGCCGGCCGTCGGGGTACTCGTCCCGCACCCGGTGGGCCGCGTTGAGGGCGAGGGCCGTCTTGCCGGACCCCGGAGCCCCGTGGATGACGATGATCCTCGACTGGCCGTGCGCGGGATCGGGGCTCAGCGAGCCGCCGGGCGATGCCGGGACGTCCCGGAGGACGGCGAGCAGCCCGTCGAGCAGGACCTCCCGCCCCACCCAGGGAGCGGTCCGGGGCAGCTCGTGGCGCGGGGCGGTCCGGGGTGCCGCGGGGGTGAGCGGTTCCGGCTGGGGGCGGGCCGAGTGGTACCAGGCCAGGCCGCCCACCAGCACCGCCGCCCCGCCGCACACGGCCACGGCCGTCGGCCCGTCGAAGAGGTCGAAGATGATGTCGCCGGTCATGCTCAGCGCGGCGACGCTGCCGCCGATCGCACCGGCGGCCCAGTAGGGCGCCCGGCGTGAACCGACCTGCTCCGTCATGGAATTCCCCCGTGAAGTCGGCGCGGAGAGTGCCGATGATGACACGAGCGCGCGCACGAGGACAGCGCGTTCACCGCCATCCGTGCCGGGACGGCGAGCGTCTCGGCGCGGCGGCGGGGCGGTCCTGCCGACGAGGGGTCTTCCGGTCAGATCGTCAGTACGAGTAGAACCCCGACCCCGACTTCCGTCCCAGGCGGCCGGCCTCGACCATGCGCTGGAGGAGCGGGGGAGCGGCGTACAGGGGCTCCTTGTACTCGGCGTACATCGAGTTGGCGATCGAGACGATCGTGTCCAGGCCGATGAGGTCGGAGAGCTTCAGGGGGCCCATCGGGTGGGCGCAGCCCATCTCCATGCCGTTGTCGATGTCCTCGCGGCTGGCGATGCCGGACTCGAACATGCGGATCGCGGAGAGGAGGTACGGCACCAGCAGGGCGTTGACGACGAAGCCGGAGCGGTCCTGGGCGCGGATCGCGTGCTTGCCGAGGGCCTTCTCGGCGAAGATCTGCGCGCGGCTGAGCGTGCCCTCGGAGGTGGTCAGGGCCGGAATCAGCTCGACCAGGTTCTGCACCGGGGCCGGGTTGAAGAAGTGGATGCCGATGACGTGGTCCGGCCGCGAGGTGGCGACCGCCAGCTTCACCAGGGGGATGGAGGAGGTGTTGGAGGCCAGGATCGCGTCCGGGCGGGTCACCACCTGGTCGAGCACCTGGAAGATCTCCGTCTTCACCTGCTCGTTCTCCACCACGGCCTCGATCACCAGGTCGCGGTCGGCGAACTCGCCCAGGTCGGTGGTGAAGCTCAGCCGCGCCAGGGCCGCGTCCCGCTCCTCCTCGCTGATCTTGCCGCGTTCCGCCGCCTTGGCCAGGGAGTTGTGCAGCCGGGTCCGGCCGTACTCCAGGGCGTCGCCCGTGGTCTCGGCGACCATCACGTCCAGTCCCGCGCGTGCGCACACCTCGGCGATGCCCGCGCCCATCTGGCCGCAGCCCACGACTCCGACGCGCGAGATGTCTCCGGCTCGGAAGTCCGTCACATCGTCCCCTTCGCTGGTTCTCCGGCTCGTGCAGGGCGTCCGGTTTCGGTGCCTGCTCCGATCGTGCACGTTACCGCCAAGTATCGATGATCGATCGACGGGGTAGGAAAATGCCGCACCCCGGGGACGATCCGTCACGGGGTGGACTCGGAGCGTGTGGGAGGTAGCGATGACGGTACGCGCGGTCTCCGGAGGGCCTGGACGGGCGGCGGCCCTCTCGCGGCGGTCGCTCGCCCTGGGGACGCTGGCCGCCCTGGCGACGGCCGGGGCCGGCCCCGCCTACGCCTCCGGGCGGCGGCACCGGGAGATGCGCGGGGTGTGGCTGGCCACCGTCGCGGGCCGGGACTGGCCCTCGCGGCCCGGGCTCCCGGCCGAGGAACAGCGCGCCGAGCTGATCGCCCACCTCGACCGCGCCGCGGACCGCCGGCTGAACACCGTGATCTTCCAGGTGCGCCCCACCGCCGACGCCCTGTGGCCCTCCCCGTACGAGCCCTGGTCCCAGTACCTCACCGGCACTCAGGGCCAGGACCCCGGCTGGGACCCGCTGGGTACCGCCGTCCGCGAGGCCCACGCGCGCGGTCTCCAACTGCACGCCTGGTTCAACCCGTACCGCATCGCCAACCACACCGACCCCACCCGCCTCACCCCGGACCACCCGGCCCGGCGGCACCCGGAGTGGGTCGTGCCCTACGGCGGCAAGCTGTACTACAACCCCGGCCTGCCCGAGGTCCGGCGCTTCGTCCGCCGGGCCATGCTGGACGCGGTCGCCCGCTACCCCGTGGACGCCGTCCACTTCGACGACTACTTCTACCCGTACCCGGTGGCCGGACAGACCTTCGACGACGACGCGGCGTACGACGCCCACGGCGGCGGCTTCCCCGACCGGGCCTCCTGGCGGCGCGACAACATCGACCGGCTGGTGCGGGAGGTCGCGGCGGGCATCCGGCGGGTGCGGCCCGGCACTCGCTTCGGGATCAGCCCCTTCGGCGTCTGGCGCAACGCCGCCACCGATCCCCGCGGCTCCGACACCCAGGCGGGCGTGCAGACGTACGACGACCTGTACGCGGACACCCGCAGATGGGTCCGCGAGCACTGGATCGACTACGTCGTCCCGCAGCTCTACTGGAACATCGGCTTCCCGGCCGCCGACTACGCCCGGCTGCTGGAGTGGTGGGCCGGGCAGGCGGCGGGCACCCGCACGAAGCTGTACGTCGGGGAGGCGCTGTACAAGGCGGGCGCGGCGGGGCAGCCCGCCGCCTGGCAGGACCCCGCCGAGCTGTCCCGGCATCTCACCCTGGCCGCCGGACACCCTCAGGTGCGCGGACATGTCTTCTTCGCCGCCCAGGACGTCGCCCGTGATCCGCTGGGCGCCATGGCGAAGGTCGTCGCCGACCACTACCCGTGGCCGGCGAGACCCCCGCGCTGACCCCGTTCGGCTATCTCGTCTCGTCCTCGTGGTGGCGGACCTGGCAGTCCGGGCCGGGCGACATGATGGCCTCGTGCCCGTCCTCGAAGCGGACGCGGTAGGGCGGTTCGCCCTCCTCGCCGATCACTTCGACCACTTCGGTGACCTGATCGTGTTGGCCGACCACTCTTCCGTGCTGGACAAGGTGGTCGCCCTTGGACGCGCGCATCTTCCAGGCCCTCCTCACGGTCACGACCGTTGGGTGACGGCGATGCACACGAGCACGGCGAGCGCGGTCAGCGGTGCCGCCGCGGTGACGTGCTCGCCCAGTAGCAGTGCCGACCACACCAGTGTGAGCAGCGGCTGAGCCAACTGCAACTGGCTGGCCCGGGGGATGCCGACGGCCGCCATGCCCCGGTACCACAGCAGCAGCCCGAGGAACTGCGAGCCCACGGCGACCCACAGCACCCCGGCCACGCCGTGCGCGGTGAGCCGCACCGGCTCGTGGCCCAGCGCCAGCGCGCTGCCGAGCGCGCTCAGCGGCAGGCACAGCACCAGCGCCCAGCCGATGACCTGCCAGCCCGGCATGGCACGGGCCAGCCGGCCGCCCTCGGTGTACCCGGCCGCGCACACCAGCAGCGCCGCGAAGAGGTAGGCGTCCGCCCTGTTCAGCGCGCCGCCGCTCTGCGCGACGGTGAACGCGACCACGGCGGCCGCGCCCGCCAGCGCGGCCGCCCAGAAGCGGCGCGAGGGGCGTGCGCCGGTCCGCAGGGCGGACATGGCGGCGGTGGTCAGCGGGAGCAGACCCACCACGACGGCAGCGTGCGCGGTGGTGGAGGTCTGCAGGGCGAGCGTGGTCAGCAGCGGGAAGCCCAGCACCGTCCCGGCCCCCACCACCGCCAGCCCCGGCAGATGGCGGGCCGCGGGCAGGGGAACCCGCAGGAACAGCAGGCAGGCGCCCGCGACCAGGGCAGCCAGCACGCCCCGGACCGACGTGAGCGACCAGGGGCCGAAGCTCTCCAGGCCCCAGGCGGTGGCGGGGAAGGTCAGGGAGAAGGCGACGACACCGAGCGCCGCCTGGCCGCTGCCCAGGAGAAGGGGCTCGCGGGGGGTGGTGACCGTTATCGCGGCCGGTTCGGTAGCGCTACTCTGTGCTCTCATGGACGAGCGTAGCAGTGTGCGTGGACTGGCGGAGCAGCTGCGCCGGGAGCTGGACCGCTACTCGGTCGGTGGAAAGCTCCCGTCGAGCCGTGCTCTGGTCGAGAGGTTCCGCGTCAGTCCGGTGACCGTCTCGCGGGCCCTGGCCCAGCTCGCCGCCGAGGGGCTCGTCGTCACCCGCCCCGGCGCGGGCGCCTTCCGGGCGTCGCCGCGCCCCGCCGCCCCGGCGGCCGGGGACACCTCCTGGCAGGAGGTCGCGCTGAGCGCCGACGCCGCCGGTGAGGTCGTACCCCGGACCGTGGACGCCTCCGGAGTCATGGTCTCGCTGCCCGCGCCGCCGCCCGGCGTGCTGGAGCTGAGCGGCGGCTACCCGCACCCCGGTCTCCAGCCCGAGCAGGCGATGGCCGCCGCGCTCGCCCGCGCCGGACGGCGCCCCGGCGCCTGGGGGAGGCCGCCGCTGGAGGGGCTGCCGGAACTGCGCGAGTGGTTCGCGCGCGGCATCGGCGGCTCCGTCACGGCCGCCGAGGTGCTGGTCGCGGCGGGCGGACAGTCCGCGCTGGCCACCGCCCTGCGCGCGCTCGCCCCGCCCGGCGCGCCGGTCCTGGTGGAGTCGCCCACCTACCCCGGCATGCTGGACCTGGCCCGCGCGGCCGGACTCCGCCCCGTACCGGTACCGGTCGACCCCGACGGCGTACGCCCCGACCTGCTGGCCGACGCCTTCCGGGCCACCGGCGCCCGGGTCTTCGTCTGCCAGCCCCTGTTCCAGAACCCGACCGGCGCCGTCCTCGCCCCCGAACGCCGCGCCGAGGTGCTGCGCATCGCCCGCGCCTCGGGCGCCTTCGTGATCGAGGACGACTACGTACGCCGTCTCGCGCACGCCGACGCGCCCCCGCTGCCCCGCCCCCTCGCGGCGGACGACCCCGACGGCGTCGTCGTGCACGTCGGCTCGCTCACCAAGGCCACCTCACCCAGCTTCCGGGTGAGCGCGCTGGCCGCGCGCGGGCCGGTGCTGGAACGCCTGCGCGCCATCCAGGTCGTCGACAGCTTCTTCGTGCCCCGGCCGCTCCAGGAGGCGGCGCTCGAACTCGTGGGCTCTCCGGCATGGCCCCGCCATCTGCGCTCGCTGTCGGCCGAGCTGGCGACGCGGCGCGAGGCGATGACCGGGGCGCTCGCTCTGCGTCTGCCCGAACTCGCCCTGCCGCACATCCCGTTCGGCGGCTTCCACCTCTGGCTCCGCCTGCCCGAGGGGGTCCCGGAGGCGGCCCTCACCGCGGCCGCCCTGCGCGCGGGCATCTCCATCACCCCCGGACGCGCCTACTTCAGCGCCGAACCCCCGGCGGCCCACATCCGGCTGAGCTTCGCCGCGGTGGCGGGCACGGCGGAGATCGCGGAGGGGGTGCGGCGACTGCGCACGGCGTGGGACGAAGTGCGCTGAAGCCACGGGAGTCACGGGAGCCGCTCACGGAACAGGGGTGCCGGGACGGCCCGGACGACGCTTTTTGGTCACCGTCGGTGAAGCGGGGGCGATCGCTCTTGACCGGCATCCGTCCGGGGCTCACCATCACCGCATGCCACTTCGGGTGACGTTCGTGGCCGCGGCGCACGGTTCCCCGTCGCAGGCGGAGCGGTTCCAGGACGACCGGCCGCTGGACCAGGCAGGCTGGGACGAGGTGCAGCGCGTGGTGGGGTACCTGCTGCCGCTGGCCGCGGCCGAGTTGCGCTACTGCTCCCCGACCCTGCGCAGCCGCGCCACCGGCGACGCTCTCGGCTACGCCCCGCTCTCCCAACTCGCCCTGCGCGAATGCGACATGGGGCGGTGGCGGGGGCTGACCGTGGCCGAGGCGATGGCCCGTGAGCCGCAGGCGGTGGACGCCTGGCTCGCCGACCCGAGGGCCAGCCCGCACGGCGGCGAGTCGATGCTCTCCTTCATCTCACGTGTCGGCGGCTGGCTCGACACCCGGCCCGGGGACGACCACGCCCGTATCGTCGCCGTCGCCGAGCCGTCCGTGATCCGCGCGGCCCTCGTCTACGCCCTCCAGGCGCCCCCGGCCGCCTTCTGGAGCATCGACGTACGCCCCCTGTCCACGATCACGGTGGCGGGCCGGGCGGGCCGCTGGACCCTGCGTCTGGAGGCGGTGTCCCCTCAGCCCTCGCGCACGTAGTCCGTGGTGAGCACCAGATCCTTGCGCGGCCCGCCGACCCGCCACACCGAACGCCAGTGACCGGCGCCGGAGACGGTGAACTCGCCCCGGTAGAAGTCGGCCGCGCAGGGGTGCCCGGCGACATGCCGCCCGGCGCGCAGGTCCAGGTCGTGGAAGGGCCGCCCGTCCGCGAACCGCACCTCCGCCGTGCCCGGCTCCGCCCCCGGCAGGAAACGCAGCGTGCGCGTCGCGGGCCGCGTCACCCCCTGCCAGGTGAACTCCCCGGCCTCCTCGTGCAGCAGCCCCCGAGCGCCGTCCGGCAGCGGCCCGAAGGCCGTGTGCCCCTCGAAGTACCCCTCGTCGGCGCCCGCGAGGTCCCGCACGGTCCGGGTGACCCGCCAACGCCCGGCGAGGAACCCGAGCGCGTCGGCCACCGGCCACCACTCGCCGTCCGTCACCCCGCCCGCGTCCATGCTCCGAGCTTACGGGCCGCCCTCCGGGCCGGTCACCGCGCGGTCCCCTCCACCGGCAGCCACAGCTCCGCCTCCCCTTCGGTCCCGTCCCCGGCCGGCCGGACCCGCAGGATCTCCGGGCCGGGGCGGCTCGCGTACGGGTTGGACGGGAACCACTGGGTGAACACGTCCCGCCACAGGGTCTGCACGGCCTGCGGCATCGGCCCGTCGGCGGTGAACACCGCCCAGGTACCGGCCGGGACGCGCAGCCCGGTCATGCCCTCGGGTACGGGGGAGGAGGTGATCACGGCCTGGTAGTAGTCGAGTTCGGTGCCCTCGGCCCGGCTCGGGTCGAGGTCGTCGCAGACCGCGACCACACCCTCCGGCTCCTGGTCCGACAGCTTCGCCAGCCCGTCCAGGCGCTCCCGGCCGATCCCGCGGACGAACTCGATGATCGCCTCGTTCGGCCCGGCGTGCACCAGGGGCACCCTGGCCTTGTAACCGACCACGCCGAACGCCTGCTTCCGCTCGATCCGGTGTCGCATGTCGCTGTTCCCTTCGACGACGAGGCGGAAGGACATCCGGGGCTGTGAGCTGAGCGTGGCACCGGCCCGCCGCGCCTGGCCCGGGCCGACGCCGTGCATCGCGCGGAACGCCCTGGCGAACGCCTCGCCCGAGCCGTAGCCGTGGCGCACCGCGATGTCGAGCAGCGTGTCCCGGCCCGCGACCACCTCCGCGGCAGCCAGCGTGAGCCGCCTGCGCCGGACGTACTCCGACAGCGGCATCCCGGCGAGCGCGGAGAACATCCGCCGCAGGTGGTACACCGAGGTGCCCGCGATCCGCGCCAGCTCCTCCGGGTCGATGTCGCCGTCGAGTCGCCGCTCGATGTGCTCCATCGCGTGGTTGAGCCGCTCCAGCACGCCCCGTTCCTTCCTCTTGACACCGGGAACGCTAGGCGCGAGGAGGAGCCCGGCACCCGACAATCCGTGCCCGATTCTGTCGGGTGGCGAGCGGTCCGGGTCGCGGTCGGAGCCCCGGAAGACCCTGGGAGGCCCCGGGAAAGCCCCGGAAAACAGCGAAGGCAAGGAGACGACATCTCCCTGCCACTTTCAAGATATAGCGCACAGGGGGCCTTGCGGCAAGGGCCCCGTGGTGACGCAGAATGGGCGGCCGCGGCCGGGAGTGGCGGAAATGGGGCGCTCGCGGAGTATGCCCCGGAGTTCCGGCCGACGGGCGATTTCTCTGATGGGGCGGGTGGATGTTCGATGTGATCGTGGTCGGCGGCGGACCGACCGGGCTGATGCTGGCCGGGGAACTGCGGCTGGCCGGAGTGGGTGTCGTCGTGCTGGAGCGGCTGACCGAACCGACCACCCAGTCCCGGGGCCGCGGACTGCACGCGCGCAGCGTCGAGGTAATGGACCAGCGCGGCCTGCTGGGGAGGTTCCTCGCGGAGAGCGAGAAGTTCCAGGCCGGCGGCCTCTTCGGCGGCATCGTCAAGCCCTGGCCGGACGGCCTGGACACCGCGCACCCGTACGGCCTCGCCACCCCGCAGGCCGTCACCGAGCGGCTGCTCGACGCGTGGGCCCGTGAACTGGGCGCCGAGATCCGGCGCGGCCGGGAAGTGGTCGCGCTGACCCAGGACGAGGACGGCGTGAGCGTCGGACTCGCGGACGGCACCGGGCTCCGCGCCCGCTACGTCGTCGGCTGCGACGGCGGCCGCAGTACGGTCCGCGGGCTGACCGGCGTCGGATTCCCCGGCGAGCCCGCGAAGGTGGAGACGCTCCTCGGGGACATGGAGGCCACCGAGGACCCCGCCCGGATCGCCGCCGTCGTGGAGGAGGTCCGCAGGACCCAGCTGAGGTTCGGCCTCTCGCCCGACGTGGACGGCCAGAAGGGGGTGTACCGCGTCATCGTGCCCGCCGACGGCGTGTCCGAGGACCGGTCGGCCCCGCCCACCCTCGCGGAGTTCCGTACGCGCCTGCGGGCGGTCGCCGGCACCGACTTCGGCGTGCACTCGCCGCGCTGGCTGTCCCGCTTCGGCGACGCCGTCCGGCAGGCCGAGCGCTACCGCGCCGGCCGTGTCCTGCTGGCCGGGGACGCGGCCCACATTCACCCGCCGACCGGCGGCCAGGGACTCAACCTCGGTGTGCAGGACGCCTTCAACCTCGGCTGGAAGCTGGCCGCCGAGGTGCGCGGCTGGGCGCCGGAGGGCCTGCTCGACAGCTACCACGCCGAGCGCCACCCGGTCGGTGCCCGCGTGCTCGGGACCACCCGGGCCGGGATGACCCTCCTGGGTACCGACCCCGGCGCCACCGCCCTGCGCGAACTCTTCTCCCGTCTCATGGACTTCGAGGAGGTCAACCGCCATATCACCGGCATGATCACCGCCGTCGACATCCGCTACGACCTCGGCGAGGGCCACGAACTCCTCGGCCGCCGGCTGCGGGACGTACGGCTGAGGTCGGGACGCCTCTACGACCGCACGCACAGCGCCCGCGGACTGCTCCTCGACCAGACCGGCCGGCTCTCCGTGGACGGCTGGGCGGACCGCGTCGACCATGTCGTCGACGTCAGCGAGGAACTCGACGTGCCCGCCGTCCTGCTGCGTCCCGACGGACATGTCGCTTGGGCGGGCGACAGCCAGGAGGAACTGCTCGCCCACCTGCCCAGGTGGTTCGGCGAGGTCACGCCGCCGGGTACTCCGCGAGCAGCGCCTCACTCGCCTTCTCGCTGACCAGATAGACCGCGGAGGCGATGAACAGGCCGGGGATGTCGGGGAACACCGACGCGTCCACCACACGCAGTCCCCGCACCCCGCGCACCCGGAAGTCGCCGTCCAGCACCGCCAGATCGTCGTCCCCGGCGCCGATCCTGGCGGTGCCGCACGCGTGATGCCCCCAGGACTGGGTCCGCGCCCACTCCTTGAGCTGGTCGTCGGTACGCACCCCGGGCCCCGGGACCAGTTCCCGCCGCACCCCCGCCTGACCCGCGTTGGCGACGACGTCACGGGCGATCCGCAACCCGTCGACCAGACCGTCCAGGTCCTCCTCCCAGCCGGGCGTGCCCTCGGAGAAGTAGCGGAACCTGATCTCCGGCGGCTCGGTGGGGTCGGTCGAGCGCAGGGTCACCGAACCGCCCCGGTTCCTGGTGTGGCCCTTGAGCACGACCACACCGAGCCGGTCACGGCCCTCGGTGGCCTCCTCGGCGTAGCCGGGGTAGTAGCCGTGGAAGTCGAGGGGCATCGCCAGCAGCATGAGGTCGGAGTCCCCGTCGGAGACGCTCGACCTGGCGATGAGCGCGGCCAGTTGGCCGTTGGTCGCGTACGGGCCGGCGCGGTCGGTGTCCCACTCGGTGATCAGCTCGTCCTGTTCCTCGTCCGGCAGGGGGACGTTCAGCGACGAGCCCTCGAACAGGGGGTAGTCCTCGTCCAGTTCGGCGACCACCGACGCCTCGTACCGGTCGTGCAGATTGCGCCCCACGCCGGGCGCGTCCACCCGCACCGGGATGCCGAGCCGTTGTAGTTCCTCGAGGGGGCCGATGCCGGAGAGCATGAGCAGCTGCGGGGTGTTGTAGGTGCCGCCGGCCAGGACGACCTCCTTCGTCGCGTACGCCGTCCCCTCGGCGACCGCGGCCTCGTCCCCGTCCGGCTCCTCCATCGCGCCGGGCTCGCCGGGACGGAGCCGGCAGGTGCCGTCCGGTGAGGCGCCGTAGGCACGCCGCTGGTCCCGGTAGGCGACACCCACCGCGCGGTCGCCGTCGAAGAGCACCCGGGTTACCAGGGTGTTCGTCCTGATCGTCAGAAGGTCCCCGACCCGGTGGCGCACGTCGAGCAGCCGCTCCCGGGTGCCGTTGCGGGCGCCCTGGTCGACCGAGGCCGGGATGAAGGCCATGCCCTCGAAGTCCGGCGGGGTGTCCGCCGCGTTCGGGTCGCGGGGGAGGGGCACGTCGTCGGGGATGCCGAAGCGGTCGCGGGCGGTCCGTTCGACGGCGCCGATGATGTCGAGGAACCTGGGCTCGCGCGGGGCCAGGGGAGGCGCGGCCCTGGTCGTGCCGAGCCAGCCCCGCGTTCCGTGCCGGGCCTTGGCGTCCCGCTCGGCCGGGGTCTCGCCGGGCAGCGGCTCGGCGTCCTGGCCCTGCCAGTTCTCCAGGCGCCGGAAGCGCTCGCGCATCGCCTCGGCGCTCCAGCCCGCGTCACCGGTCAGCTCGACGAGCCGCTGCCACTCCCGGCCCTGCGGGAACAGCATGATCAGGGCGTTGACCGTCGTACTGCCGCCCAGCGAGCTGCCGCGCGGGTAGAGCACGCCGTCCTCGGCGCCGGTGAACTTGAGGTCCTCGCGCTGGGTCGCCGCGTCGTCCCAGTGGCGCACGAAGAAGTTCCACGCCATGTCGGGGTCCTCGCTGGCGAAGCCCTGCATGATCGGGATCGAGTAGTACCGGCAGTCGTGCTCGTCGCCCGCCTCCAGCACCAGCACACGGTGCCCGGCCAGCGCGAGGTTCGCCGCCAGCGGGCCGCCGCCGGCACCCGAACCGACGACGACGAAGTCGAATTCCTGCGTGGTCCCTGGTGGCTGCTGAGGCATGCGATCTCCTCCCCGCGCGCTCCTCACGGCCACTGTGCACCCGTGGGACGGAGCATGCCACCCGCGTCCCGCCCGGTCGCGCCGTGCGCGGGTCCGGGCGGGTGCCTACGTTGGAGAGAAGGAGGTTTTCCCATGTCTGAACCCGACCTGAGCAAGGACCCGGCTCCGGACCCGGCCGAGGACGACGCGTTCTTCCCGTCCCCGTACTCGCTGAGCAAGTACACGTCCCCGACGACGAACTTCGACGGCGTGCGGCACAAGAACGACTACACCGGCGGACGGTGGAAGGTGCTGATGATCGGCACCGACGAGCGGTATCTCCTCACCGAGGACGGCAAGTTCTTCTCCACCGGCAACCATCCGGTCGAGATGCTGCTCCCGCTGCACCACATGATGGAGGCGGGCTTCGACGTCGACGTGGCCACCCTCAGCGGCAACCCCGTGAAGCTGGAACTGTGGGCCCTGCCGGAGGAGGACACGGCCGTCATGGAGACCTACGAGGCGCTCAAGCCCAAGCTGAAGGAGCCCCTGAAGCTCTCCGACGTGGTCGCGGACAAGCTCGGCCCGGAGTCCGACTACATCGCCGTCTTCATCCCCGGCGGCCACGGAGCGGTGATCGGGCTCCCCGAGAGCGAGGAGGTGACCGAGACCCTGGACTGGGCGATGGCCAACGACAAGTACGTTGTCACCCTCTGCCACGGCCCGGCCGCGCTGCTCGCCGCCGCCCAGGGCAAGGACGAGTCGCCCTTCGACGGCTACTCCCTGTGCGTCTTCCCCGACGCCCTCGACACCGGCGCCAACCAGGAGATGGGCTATCTCCCGGGCCGGCTGCGCTGGCTGGTCGCCGAACTCCTGGAGCAGCAGGGCGTCACCGTCCTGAACTCCGACATCACCGGCCGGACCCACCAGGACCGCAACCTCCTGACCGGCGACAGCCCGCTCGCCTCCAACGCGCTGGGGCTGCTGTCGGCGGACGTGCTGGTCGAGGCGGCCAACAACATGGAGTGAAACGCTCAGGACGGAGCCAGTACGCAGAACGGATTGCCCTCGGGATCGGTGAGGCACGTCCACGGCACGTCGCCCTGACCGATGTCCAGGCCGGCCGCGCCGAGATCCTTGAGCCTGCCGACCTCGGCGGCCAGGTCGTCGCCGGGCTGGGGGAGCAGGTCGAGGTGGACGCGGCCGGGCTCGGTGCCGGCGAGCGGTGAGCGGAACAGCTCCAGGTAGGGGCCGGTGCCCTCGGCCGAGCGCAGGTGCACGAGGTCGTCGGTCGTCCGGCGCACGGTCCAGCCCAGCGCCTCGCCCCAGAACCGGCCCATTGCGTGCGGGTCCGCGCAGTCCACGACCACGGCGGCCAGCGGCCCCGTGTCCCGGTAGACCTCCCGCGGCTCCAGCACGCAGAACGCGTTGCCCTCGGGATCGGCGAGGACCGTCCACGGCACGTCGCCCTGGCCGATGTCGAGGGGCGCGGCGCCGAGCGCGCGCAGCCGCGCGACCAGCTCCGCCTGGTGGGCGAGGGAGGTGGTGGCGACATCGAGATGCGTACGGTTCTTCGCCGCCGTCCCCGTCCCCGACCCCGCCTCCGGCACCGGAACGACGTCCACCCCGACCGCGACCGGGTCGGGCCAGACGAGACCCCCGGCGGGTCCGACATAGGTCGACGCACCGGCGCCGTAGGCGGTCCACCCCAGCGCCTCGGCCCAGAACCGCCCGACCACCGGGGCGTCGAGCGCCTTGATATTGACGTGCACAGGCCGCAGTCCCATGCCCGCGATCCTAAGCACCGCGCCGTCACGTTCGGCGCGTGAAGTCCATGTGCCAGTTGGTGATCCAGGTCCGGCCCCCGTCGAGGGAGAACGCCTGCTCCCAGTGGGCGCGGTCCGCGCCGATGCCGGACCAGATGAAGCGTGCCCGGACCTTCCGCCCCTCGTGCTCGTCGTCGCCGTGGAAGACACCGGTGCCGTCCGGACCGAAGCGGCCGGTGACGGGCGGGAAGAGGGTGCCGGTGCGCTTGCTCGCCCAGTACAGCGACCACTGGGCGGTCGCCGGGTCGAACAGCCGCAGCGTCAGCCCGGAGGAGCCCAGGGTGGGGAACTCGATCTCGTCGAAGCTCGCGGCGCCGTCGAAGTGCACGGAGGCCCGGGTGACGCCGGGGAACTCCTCCCAGCGGTCGTCGCCCTCGGCGGAGTCCAGGAAGTCCTTGCGCCGGCGGTTGGCGACGTCGTACGTGCCGGTGAAGAACGTGAAGTCGTTGTCCGTCATGCGGCAGACGCTAGAACCGGTCCCCTGACACCCTGTGTCAGGGAAGACGCACCGGCGTAGATTCGCGGCCATGCGCGCCGGCCGACTCCTCTCGCTCCTGCTCCTGCTCCAGAACCGCGGCCGGATGACCGCCGACGAACTGGCGGCGGAGCTGGAGGTGTCCGTGCGCACGGTGTACCGGGACGTGCAGGCGCTCAGCGCGGCGGGCGTCCCGCTCTACGGCGAGGCGGGCCACGCGGGCGGCTACGCCCTGCTGGACGGCTACCGCACCCGGCTGACCGGACTCACGGCGGACGAGGCCCGGACCCTGTTCCTCGCCGGGCTCCCGGGACCGGCGGCCGAGCTGGGGCTGGGCCCCGTACTGGCCGCCGCCGAGCTGAAACTGGAGGCCGCGCTGCCCGCCGGGCTACGGGATCAGAGCCGCCGCATCCGCGAGTGCTTCCACCTCGACGCACCGGGCTGGT
This sequence comes from Streptomyces sp. NPDC046860, assembly GCF_040645115.1. NCBI lineage: Bacteria > Bacillati > Actinomycetota > Actinomycetes > Kitasatosporales > Streptomycetaceae > Streptomyces > Streptomyces sp. NPDC046860. The sequence goes on from NZ_JBEYXQ010000009.1 coordinate 153,279, forward strand.
ACCGGGAGGCCGACGAGGTGCCGCACCTTCCGGCGGTGGCGGCGGCGGTGTGGGAGCGCCGTGCCGTCCGGGTCCGCTACCGCCGCTGGCACGCCCCGCAGGAGGTGGAACGGCGACTGGAGCCGTACGGGATCGTGCTCAAGGCCGGGCGCTGGTACACCGTCGCCCGTACCGGCGACGCCCTGCGCACCTACCGGATCGGGCAGATCCTCGCCCTCGACACACTGGACGAGACGTTCGACCCCCCGGCCGGCTTCGACCTGGCCCGCCACTGGCGGGCCCACTCGGCGAGTCTCCAGGAGCGTCTGTGGCAGGGCGAGGCGGAGATCCTGATCACCCCGGCCGGCATCGCCCGCCTCCGCGACTTCGCGCCGGGCGCGGTGCTCGACGCCGTCACCCGCGCCGCAGCGGAGCCCGACGGCCGTCACCGCGCCGTCATCCCCATCGAGAACCTGGCCCACGCCGAGTCGGAACTGCTCCGCCTGGGCCCGGAGGTGGAGATCCTCGCACCCCCGGAACTCCGCTCCCGCATCGCGGAGTCGGTCCGGGCGATGGCGGCGCTGTACGTCTGAGTACTCCCTCTCGCACACCTGATTGCATAAAACTGCGGAGCTACGTATAGTCATGCCCAATGAAGGAGGTTCGGCATGGTGGTGCGCGCGGCGGTCGCCGGGGCCAGTGGATATGCGGGTGGGGAGTTGCTGCGGCTGCTGCTCGGGCATGCCGGGGTCGAGATCGGGACGCTCACCGGGCACTCCAGCGCGGGGCGACGGCTGGGTGAGCTGCAGCCGCAGCTCGCGCCGCTGGCCGACCGGGTGCTGGCGGAGACGACCCCCGAGGCGCTCGCCGGGCACGACGTGGTCTTCCTGGCGCTGCCCCACGGGCAGTCCGCCGCCGTCGCCGAGCAGCTCGGCCCGGATGTGCTCGTCATCGACCTGGGCGCCGACTTCCGGCTCGCGGACTCCGCCGACTGGGAGCGGTTCTACGGCTCCCCGCACGCCGGTACCTGGCCCTACGGCCTGCCCGAACTCCCCGGCGCGCGCGCCGCGTTGGAGGGCACCCGGCGCATCGCCGTCCCCGGCTGCTACCCGACCGCCGTCTCCCTCGCCCTCTTCCCGGCGTACGAGGCCGGCATCGTCGACCCCGAGGCCGTGATCGTCGCCGCCTCCGGCACCTCCGGGGCAGGCAAGGCGCCCAAGCCGCATCTGCTCGGAGCCGAGGTCATGGGCTCCATGAGCCCGTACGGCGTCGGCGGCGGCCACCGGCACACCCCGGAGATGATCCAGAACCTCAGCGCGGCCGCAGGGGAGCGGGTGAGCGTCTCCTTCACCCCGACCCTCGCCCCCATGCCCCGCGGCATCCTCGCCACGTGCAGCGCCAAGGCGCGGGCCGGGGTCACCGCCGAGGCGGTCCGCGCGGTCTACGACAAGGCGTACGCCGATGAGCCGTTCGTCCGGCTGCTGCCCGAGGGGCAGTGGCCGGCCACCGGCGCCGTGACCGGCTCCAACGCCGTCCAGGTGCAGACCGCCCTGGACGAGGAGACCGGCCGGGTCATCGTGATCAGCGCCATCGACAACCTGACCAAGGGCACCGCGGGCGGTGCCGTACAGAGCATGAACATCGCCCTCGGGCTCGACGAGACCACCGGGCTTTCCACGATCGGAGTCGCGCCTTGAGCGTCACAGCGGCCAAGGGATTCACCGCGGCGGGCATCGCCGCCGGGATCAAGCAGAACGGCAACCCCGACCTGGCCCTCGTGGTCAACAACGGCCCCCGACGAGCCGCCGCCGGCGTCTTCACCGCCAACCGCGTCAAGGCCGCCCCGGTGCTGTGGTCCGAGCAGGTACTCAAGAGCGGCGAGGTCAGCGCGGTCGTCCTCAACTCCGGCGGCGCCAACGCCTGCACCGGACCCCAGGGCTTCCAGGACACCCACGCCACCGCCGAGAAGGCGGCCGAGGTGCTCGGACGCGGCGCGATCGAGATCGCCGTCTGCTCCACCGGGCTCATCGGCGTGACCCTGCCGATGGACAAGCTGCTGCCCGGCGTCGAGAAGGCGGCCTCCCAGCTCTCCGAGTTCGGCGGGGAGAAGGCCGCCCTGGCCATCAAGACCACCGACACCCACCACAAGACCGCCGTCGCCGCCCGGGACGGCTGGACGGTCGGCGGCATGGCCAAGGGCGCCGGCATGCTCGCCCCCGGCCTCGCCACCATGCTCGTCGTCCTCACCACCGACGCCGACCTCACCGACGCCGACCTGGACAAGGCCCTGCGCGCCGCCACCAAGGTCACCTTCGACCGGGTCGACTCCGACGGCTGCATGTCCACCAACGACACCGTCCTGCTGCTCTCCTCCGGCGCATCCGGCATCACCCCGGGCGGCCACGAGTTCGCCGACGCCGTCCGCGAGGTCTGCGCCGACCTCGGCCGCCAGCTCATCGGCGACGCCGAGGGCGCCAGCAAGGACATCAAGGTCGAGGTGATCAACGCGGCCACCGAGGACGACGCCGTCGAGGTCGGCCGGTCCATCGCCCGCAACAACCTCCTCAAGTGCGCCATCCACGGCGAGGACCCCAACTGGGGCCGCGTCCTGTCCGCCATCGGCACCACGAAGGCCGCCTTCGAACCGGACAGCCTGAACGTCGCCATCAACGGCGTCTGGGTCTGCAAGGACGGCTCCGTCGGCGAGGACCGCGACCTGGTCGACATGCGCTACCGCGAGGTGCACATCGTCGCCGACCTCGCGGCCGGCACCGAGACCGCCACCATCTGGACCAACGACCTGACCGCGGACTACGTCCACGAGAACAGCGCGTACAGCTCATGAGCACGCCCACGCGGAAGCACACCGCCCTGCCCAAGGCGCAGACCCTCGTGGAGGCGCTGCCCTGGCTCACCCGCCACCACGGCCGCACCGTCGTCATCAAGTTCGGCGGCAACGCCATGGTCGACGACAGCCTCAAGGCCGCCTTCGCCCAGGACGTCGTCTTCCTGCGCCACGCCGGGCTCCGGCCGGTCGTGGTGCACGGCGGCGGCCCCCAGATCAGCGCCGCCCTCGACCGGCACGGCATCGTCAGCGAGTTCAAGGCGGGCCTGCGCGTCACCACCGAGGACGCCATGGACGTCGTACGGATGGTGCTCGCCGGGCAGGTGCAGCGCGAGCTGGTCGGCCTGCTCAACCAGCACGGACCGCTCGCCGTAGGCATCACCGGCGAGGACGCCCACACCATCACCGCGACCCGGCACCGGCCCAGGGTCGACGGCGAACTCGTCGACATCGGACGCGTCGGCGAGATCACCGAGATCGACACCGGCGCCATCGAAGCCCTGCTCGCCGACGGCCGCATCCCGGTCGTCTCCTCGATCGCCCGCTCCCAGGACGACGGACATGTCTACAACGTCAATGCTGATACGGCGGCTGCGGCACTCGCTGCTGCGCTGGGCGCCGAAACCCTCATGGTCCTCACCGACGTCGAGGGCCTCTACGAGGACTGGCCGCACTCCGACGAGGTGATCAGCCGCCTCACCGCGAGCCAGCTGGAGAAACTGCTGCCCGAACTCTCCGCGGGCATGGTGCCCAAGATGGAGGGCTGCCTGCACGCCGTGCGCAACGGCGTGCGCACCGCCCGCGTCATCGACGGCCGCGTCCAGCACTCCATCCTGCTGGAGATCTTCACCGACGAGGGCATCGGCACCATGGTCGTGCCCGACGAGACGGACACCCCGGGGGAGTCATGAGCAACGAGGAACTGACCGCCCGCTGGCAGGGCGCCCTCATGAACAACTACGGCACCCCGCGCCTCCCGCTCGTCCGCGGCGCGGGAACCGCCGTCTGGGACGCCGACGGCAAGCGCTACCTGGACTTCGTCGGCGGCATCGCCGTCAACGCCCTCGGGCACGCCCACCCGGCCGTCGTCTCTGCGGTGACCGAGCAGATCGGCACCCTCGGCCACGTCTCCAACCTGTTCGTCGCCGAGCCGCCCGTCGCCCTCGCCGAACGCCTGCTGCTGCTGTTCGGCCGCGACGGCAAGGTGTTCTTCTGCAACTCCGGCGCCGAGGCCAACGAGGGCGCGCTCAAGATCGGCCGGCTGACCGGGCGCACCCACATGGTGGCGACCGAGGGCGGCTTCCACGGCCGCACCATGGGCGCCCTCGCGCTCACCGGCCAGCCCGCCAAGCAGGAGCCGTTCCGGCCGCTGCCCGGCGACGTCACGCACGTCCCGTACGGCGACCCGCAGGCGCTCGCCGCCGCCGTGACCGACGAGACCGCCCTCGTCATCATCGAGCCGGTCCAGGGCGAGAGCGGGGTCGTGGTGCCGCCGCCCGGCTACCTCAAGGCCGCCCGCGCCATCACCGCCGCGACCGGCGCGCTGCTCGTGCTGGACGAGGTGCAGACCGGGGTCGGCCGCACCGGGGACTGGTTCGCCTACCAGGCCCACGAAGGCGTCCTGCCCGACGTCGTCACCCTCGCCAAGGGCCTCGGCGGCGGACTGCCGCTCGGCGCGACCGTCGCCTTCGGCCGCGCCGCGGACCTGCTCCGGCCGGGCCAGCACGGCACCACCTTCGGCGGCAACCCCGTCGCCTGCGCCGCCGGGCTCGCCGTCCTCGACACCATCGCGGACGAGGACCTGCTCGCGGGCGTCAAGCGGCAGGGCGAGGCGCTGCGCGCCGGGATCGAGGCGCTGGACCACGCGCTGGTCGACCATGTCAGGGGCTCGGGCCTGCTGCTCGGTATCGTGCTCACCGGGCCGTACGCCGCCAAGGCGCAGGCGGCGGCCCAGGAAGCCGGGTTCCTGGTGAACGCGCCCGCTCCCGACGTCGTACGGATCATGCCCCCGCTGAACCTGGGCGACGACGAGGTGGACGCCTTCCTCCAGGCACTGCCCGGCATCCTCGACGCAAGCGATGAGGACGGACGACCCCGAGAATGAGACGACGACGATGAGCCAGGCGCAGGACCACGATTCCGCGGCGGGCGCAGGGCCCGCGGTGCCGCAGACCCGCACGGCCCGCCACCGCCGGATCGTGGACATCCTCAACCGGCAGCCGGTGCGCTCGCAGAGCCAGCTCGCCAAGCTGCTCGCCGACGACGGGCTGAGCGTCACTCAGGCGACGCTCTCCCGCGACCTGGACGAGCTGAACGCGGTCAAGATCCGCAACACCGACGGCGACCTGATCTACGCGGTGCCCAGCGAGGGCGGCTTCCGCACCCCGCGCGCCCCGCTGGGCGGCTCCGCCAAGGAGGAGCGGATGCGGCGCCTGTCGCAGGAGCTGCTGATCTCCGCCGAGGCGTCCGCCAACCTCGTCGTGCTGCGCACCCCGCCCGGCGCCGCCCAGTTCCTCGCCTCGGCCATCGACCAGGCCGAACTGCACGACATCCTCGGCACCATCGCCGGCGACGACACCCTGATGCTCATCAGCCGCGACCCGACCGGCGGTCAGGCCCTCGCCGACCACCTGCTGAGGCTGGCCCAGAACGCGCCGTGAGTCGTCGGTGCGGGGCATCCGGCGCCCGCGGCCGGTCCGCCCGAGGCGCGTGACCGGTCGGCCGCGCCGGATGCGCGCACTCCCGGTCCGCCGTTCCGGCCGCGCCGCGCCGCGCAGGGTGTGGCCCGATGACCCGGCCGGTGTCGTCGCCGGGGAACGCCGCGGTTCGGCCGGGCGGGCATGCCGCCCCTCGCGCTACGCCCCGGCCGGGAGGCGCCCTCACCCCAGCCGGGTCGCCAGGCCCCCCGTGCAGCGCACCTCGTCGCCCGCCGTGATCAGCAGGGCCTCCACGTCCGGGAGCGACTCCAGCCAGGCCAGTCCCGCGCGGGAGCCCATGGCGAAGGCGGCCGTGGCCCAGCAGTCGGCCCAGGTCAGGCGGGGTGTGACGACGGTGACCGCGACCAGGTCCGTCACCGCGGAGCGGCCGGTGCGGGGGTCCACGATGTGCGCGCCGCGCTCGGCGGTGCCGGAGGTGGCCACCGCCAGCTCGTCCGCCCCGGCCGCCGACACCACCGCCGCGAGGCCGCCCGGCCGGAGCGGGTCGGCGACGCCCACCCGCCAGGCCCGGTGCGGCTCGGGCGCGCCCACCATCTGGACGTCACCACCGCCGTTCACGCTGACCCCGCACACCCCGGGCACGGCGGCCAGCGAACGCGCCGCCCGCTCGGCGGACCAGCCCTTGACGATCCCGGTCGGGTCCAGCGTCCCCCGGTAGCGCGTGCTGAACCAGCCGTCGCTCACCCGCTCCGCCTCCGCGGCCAGCTCCAGCACGTCGCGCACCTCGGGCGAGCACCGCTCCGGCGTCAGCTCCTCGCGGGCCAGCCGGGAGACCTCGCTGTCCTCGCGGTAGGTGCTGAACACCGCGTCCACCCGGTGCAGTCCGGCGACCGCCGACTCCAGCGCGGCGCGCACCTCGGCGGGGTCGCCGCCGCGCACGTCGAAGGAGAAGACGGTCCCCATGACCTCCTCCGCGTGCCGCACCACATGCGGTGTCCCCGCCCGCTCGGCCACCGTCTCAGCCACCGGCCTGGTCCAGCGCGGACTGGAGCGACTTCCTGTACCCGGTGCTGGTGTAGGTGGCCCCGGACACGGAGTCGATGCCGGCGTTCCCCGAGGCCACGGCCGCCTGGTTGAGGCGGGGCACGGCGAGCGCCGTCTTGTCGTCGCTCGTCGGGCCCTTGGGCGCCTGGACCGCCTCCGCCTTGGTGATCTTCTTCCCGCTGAGCGTGACCCGGACCTGGACCGGCCCGTACGGCGTCTGCTCGGCCTTCCCGGTGACGGTACGGGCCTGCGCGGCCCCCGAACTCCCGCCCGCCGAGCCCTTCTTGACCTGGTCCAGCGCGGACTGCAGCGACTTCTTGTACCCGGTGCTGGTGTAGGTCGCCCCCGACACCGAGTCGATCTGGGCGCTCTGCGCCGCCAGCGCCGCCTGGTTCAGCCGGGGCACGGCCAGCGCCGTCTTGTCGTCGCTCGTCGGGCCCTTGGGCGCCTCGACGGCCTCCGCCTTGGTGATCTTCCCGCCGCTGACCGTCAGCCGGACGCGCACGGCACCGTACGGGGTCTGCGCCGCGGCCCCGGTCACCGTGCCGGCCCGGTCCGACGCCTGGGCGCCGCTCTGCCCGCCCTGCGGCGACTCCTCGGCCGCGGCGGACGCCGGCGGGGCCGCCGCGGAGGCGGAGGCCGGATCGGAGGCGGGCTTCAGCGACAGCAGCAGCACGACACCGGACACGGTGGCCGCGGTGGCCAGCATCACGCGCCGAATGGGGTGGCTCTTCCTCATGACTTCCTGAGCTCCGCTCACATCTCGAACGACTCGTGATGGATACGCCGGGCGGGGACCCCCGCGCCGCGCAGTGCCTCGTACACCGACTGCGCGAAGCCGGGCGGCCCGCACATGAAGACGTCGTGGCGGTCGATGTCGGGCATCTTGCGCCGGAGGTTCTCCGCCGAGATGTCCGGCCGCTCGCCCTCCGGGCTGTTCACCGCGTACATCAGCCGGGCGCCCCGCTCCTCGGCGATCGCGGCCAGCTCGTCCCACAGCGCCAGGTCCTGCGTGGTGTTGGCCCGGTACAGCAGCGTGATGTCGCCGGAGGCGCCGGGCAGCGTCTCGAACAGCGCGCGCATCGGCGTGATGCCGACCCCGCCCGCCACCAGCAGCACCTTGCCCCGGCTGCGCCGCTGCGCGGTGAGCGCCCCGTAGGGGCCCTCCGCCCACACCCCGGTGCCCGGCTCCAGCTCGCGCAGCCGGGCGCTGTGGTCGCCGATCGCCTTCACGGTGATCCGCAGCATGCCCGGCCGGGGCGCGGCCGACAGCGAGTACGGGTGCGAGCTGAACCGCATCCCCGGCGCCAGGAACCGCCAGCGGAAGAACTGGCCCGCCTCCGCGCCCATCCGGTGCAGCTTGCGGCCCGAGATCAGCACCGACACGATGCCCGGCGACTCCTCGATCACCGCCTCCACCCGCATCCGGTGCCGCAGGTTCAGCCGGACCGGCACGATGATCCGGTACCAGAGCACCAGCGCGGTCACCGCGCCGTACAGCACGTACCAGAAGGTCTTGGCGGACGGCTCCACCGCGAAGTCGTTGCCGGTCGTGATCTGGTGCCAGAAGGTCAGGAACACCGCCGCGTAGGTCAGCAGGTGCACGTGGTACCAGGTGTCGTACGGCAGCCTGCGCCGCACCACGCCGACGGAGGAGAGCCCGATCACCACGAACAGGCCGGTGCCGATGGCCGCCTTGCCCATGTCGGGGAGCTGGTTCACCGAATCGACGGTCTGCTGCACGATGTCGCCGAGCGACTTGCCCGCCTGGAGGGCGTACCCCCACATGGTGAGGAAGACGTGCGCGACGACCAGGCTGAGCGTGTAGCGGCCGCTCATCGCGTGCCAGCGGGCCACCCGGTCCGAGCCGACCCGGCGCTCCAGCGCCGGTACGCGCGCCATCTGGAGCACCACCAGCGCCATCAGGTACCCGGCCAGCAGACCGGTGATCCGTCCGGCGTTCAGGACCCGGCCGGCGTTGTCGGCGATCGAGGGGGTGTTGTGCCACCAGAGCCACAACACGGCCGCGGCACCGGCCCACACCGCGAGGAGCAGCGGGACGGCCGGTGAGCGGCGCGGGCGGATGCGGCGCATCGTCTGGCGGCGGGCGGCACGTCCGCCTGCGAGCGTGGTGGTCACGGTTCCTCCGGGGGACTTGACCCTTGGCCCACACATACGCGCGGTGTGGGCGAAGTGTTCAGCGTCCCGGCGGACGTCCCGGCGGCGCTCAGTAGCCGGTGATCGCGGTGGTCCCGCCCCGGGTCCCGATGGCGATGTGCGGGTGGCGGGCCGGGTCGGCCCAGCTCAGGACGCGGGCCATGGCGTCGGCGGGCACCGAGACGCAACCGGCCGTCGCCGCGTTGCCGTTGACGTGCAGGAAGATGCCCGCGCCGCGCCCGCGCACCGGACGGTCGTAGTTGAAGCCGATGACGAGGGCGTGGGCGTACTGGGCCGTGTAGGTGACCAGGTGCTCGGACTCCGCGGCACGGCAGTCGGCAGGGAGGGGGTCGACCCAGCGGTTGTAGTGGGCGGAGTCGTTGTCCTGGCACCACCACGAACTGTCGCGCACGGGGGAGTACGCGACGCGCGTCCCGGCCGGTGCCGCCTCGATGCCGAAGCCGAACGGCAGGTCGTACAGCCCGGCCGGGGTGGTGCTGGTCCCCTGCTGCCGGGCGGTGCCCTCCACCAGGCCGCCCGAGCCGAACCGGGCCGGCGCGGTCCCGGTGGCCGTCCAGTCGCCGTCCTTCAGGTCCCACCAGGTCAGGGTGCCCGTCGTGGAGCCGGTGTCCGGGGCCTCGGCGGTGATGAGCTGGGTGCCTCGGCCGGTGTCCGCCATGCGTGCGGGCAGCGGGGTGTCGGCGGGCGCGAGACCGAGCGCGAGGAAGGAGGCGGACACGAGGGCGGTGACCAGGGGGCGGCGCATGGCTCAGACCGTAGAGGGCGGCAGCGGCAGCGGCAGGCCGGGCAGCCCGTCGATGCTCGTCGCGATGTGCTCCTTCCTGGTGAAGTAGTCGCTCAGCGAGGCGTCGTCCTCGCGGGCGAAGCGCCGCCCGTGCAGGTCGCGGTCCTCCTCGTAGGCCATGCGGGGCACGGCGTACCCGCAGGAGTCGCGGATCAGTTCCGCGCGCACCACGATGACCGCCCGCAGGCCGTGCGGGGCGGGATCGATGCCGGGGAAGGCGGCCAGCAGGTCCGTAAAGCGCGGGTCGTCGCGGAAGACGGGCTCGCCCCGGCCGTGCACGCGCACGATGTTCGGCGGGCCCTGGAAGGCGCACCACATCAGGGTGATCCGGCCGTTCTCCCGCAGGTGGGCCACGGTCTCCGCGGTGGAGCCCGCGAAGTCGAGATACGCCAGCGTCGTCCCGTCCAGCACGGCGAGCGAGCCCTTGAGGCCCTTGGGGGAGAGGTTGACCGTGCCGTCCCCGGCCAGGGGCGCGGTGGCCGTGAAGAACAGGGGCTGGTCCTCGATGAAACGCCGCAGCCGGCCGTCGATGCGCTCATATGTCTTTCCCATGCCGGCTGCCTACCCCGGTGCCGCGATTGACGAATCATGCGGGGTTCTGCATACTCATGCATATCAACGCATGCACGTGAGGAGAAGAACCGTGACCGAGCGCGTCGTACTCGCCTACTCAGGCGGACTGGACACCTCCGTCGCCATCGGCTGGATCGCCGAGGAGACGGGCGCCGAGGTCATCGCCGTAGCGGTGGACGTCGGTCAGGGCGGCGAGGACCTGGACGTCATCCGCAAGCGCGCCCTCGCGTGCGGTGCCGTCGAGGCCGAGGTGGCCGATGCCAAGGACGAGTTCGCCGAGGAGTACTGCCTCCCGGCGATCAAGGCGAACGCCCTGTACATGGACCGCTACCCGCTGGTCTCCGCCCTCTCCCGGCCGACGATCGTCAAGCACCTCGTCGCCGCCGCGCAGAAGCACGGCGCGACCACGGTCGCCCACGGCTGCACCGGCAAGGGCAACGACCAGGTCCGCTTCGAGGCCGGCATCGTCGCCCTCGCCCCCGACCTGAAGTGCATCGCCCCGGTCCGCGACTACGCGATGACCCGGGACAAGGCGATCGCCTTCTGCGAGGCGAAGAACCTCCCGATCGCCACCACCAAGAAGTCCCCGTACTCCATCGACCAGAACGTCTTCGGACGCGCCGTCGAGACGGGTTTCCTGGAGGACATCTGGAACGCGCCGATCGAGGACATCTACGAGTACACCTCGAACCCGGCCGAGGCCCGCGAGGCCGACGAGGTCGTCATCACCTTCGAGCGCGGCGTCCCGGTCGCCCTCGACGGCCGCCCGGTCACCGTCCTCCAGGCCATCCAGCAGCTCAACGAGCGCGCCGGCGCCCAGGGCATCGGCCGGATCGACATGGTCGAGGACCGTCTCGTCGGCATCAAGTCCCGCGAGGTGTACGAGGCTCCGGGCGCCATCGCCCTGATCACCGCCCACCAGGAGCTGGAGAACGTCACCGTCGAGCGCGAACTCGCCCGCTACAAGCGGCAGGTCGAGCAGCGCTGGGGCGAACTGGTCTACGACGGCCAGTGGTTCTCCCCGCTCAAGCGCGCGCTGGACGGCTTCATCACCGAGGCCAACGAGCACGTCTCCGGCGACGTCCGGCTGACCCTGCACGGCGGCCGCGCCGTCGTCACCGGCCGCAGGTCCCAGTCGTCGCTGTACGACTTCAACCTCGCCACCTACGACACCGGCGACACCTTCGACCAGGCCGCGGCCAAGGGCTTCATCGACATCTACAGCCTGTCGTCGAAGATCGCGGCCAAGCGGGACCTCGCGTAACCGACGTCGTTAGCAGGGCACCACCGCCTCCTCGCCTGCCAGGGCGGGGAGGCGGTCGCACACCACGAGCTTGAGGAGCAACGCAGTGAGCAGCAACAGCGGTGACGTACGGCTCTGGGGCGGCCGTTTCGCCGACGGTCCCGCCGAGGCCCTGGCCAAGCTGTCCGCGTCCGTCCACTTCGACTGGCGGCTCGCCCCCTACGACATCGCGGGCTCCCGCGCCCACGCGCGCGTGCTGCACACCGCGGGACTCCTCACCGAGGACGAGCTGACCCGGATGCTCGCGGGGCTCGACCGGCTGGAGGCGGACGTCGCCGACGGCTCCTTCGTGGGAACCATCGCCGACGAGGACGTGCACACCGCCCTGGAGCGCGGCCTGCTGGAGCGGCTCGGCCCCGACCTCGGCGGCAAGCTCCGCGCCGGACGGTCGCGCAACGACCAGGTCGCCACCCTCTTCCGGATGTACCTGCGCGACCACGCCCGGATCATCGGCGGCCTGATCGCCGACCTCCAGGACGCCCTGGTCGGCCTCGCGGAGGCGCACCCGGACGTGGCCATGCCCGGCCGCACCCACCTCCAGCACGCCCAGCCGGTGCTCTTCGCCCACCATGTGCTGGCCCACGTCCAGTCGCTGTCCCGGGACGCCGAGCGGCTGCGCCAGTGGGACGAGCGCACGGCCGTCTCCCCGTACGGCTCCGGCGCGCTCGCCGGCTCCTCCCTCGGCCTGGACCCCGAGGCGGTCGCCCGCGACCTCGGCTTCGAGCGGGGCAGCGCGGGCAACTCCATCGACGGCACCGCCTCGCGGGACTTCGTCGCGGAGTTCGCCTTCATCACCGCGATGATCGGTGTCGACCTCTCCCGGTTCGCCGAGGAGATCATCATCTGGAACACGAAGGAGTTCTCCTTCGTCACGCTGCACGACGCGTTCTCCACCGGCTCGTCGATCATGCCGCAGAAGAAGAACCCGGACATCGCGGAGCTGGCCCGGGGCAAGTCCGGCCGCCTGATCGGCAACCTCACGGGCCTGCTGGCCACGCTGAAGGCCCTGCCGCTCGCCTACAACCGCGACCTCCAGGAGGACAAGGAGCCGGTCTTCGACTCCTGCGACCAGCTGGAGGTGCTGCTCCCGGCCTTCACCGGCATGACGGCCACCCTCACCGTCAACCGTGAGCGCATGGAGGAGCTGGCCCCGGCCGGGTTCTCCCTCGCCACCGACATCGCCGAGTGGCTGGTCCGCCAGGGCGTGCCGTTCCGGGTCGCGCACGAGGTCGCGGGGGAGTGCGTCAAGGTCGCCGAGGCCGAGGGCAAGGAACTGGACGGCCTCACGGACGAGCAGTTCGCCAAGATCTCCCCCCACCTCACCCCGGAGGTCCGCTCGGTCCTCAACGTCCAGGGCGCACTGGCCTCGCGCAACGGCCGGGGCGGTACGGCACCGAGCGCGGTGGCGGTGCAGCTGGCCGAGGTCAAGCGGGACCTGGCCGCCCAGCACGCCTGGGCGAGCGCCGGGAAGAACTGAACGAGGGGCGTCGCGGGTTAGCTTGGCCGTTGGTTGACCGACCGACCGAACGGAGCCCGCGATGCCCTTCGCCCGCCTCTCTTCCGCCACCACCCCGACCTGTCACCTCGGCCTGGGCCTGGCCGCGGTGGGCCGCCCCGGCTACATCAACCTGGGCCGTGCCGAAGACCTCGGGGAGGACCGCGGCCCCGACGCGCTGCGCGCCCGTACGCACGAACTCCTCGACGCCGCCTACGCCCAGGGCGTCCGCTACTTCGACGCCGCCCGTTCCTACGGCCGCAGCGAGGAGTTCCTCGCGGACTGGCTGAAGGCCCGCCCGGACGTCCGGGACGCGGTCGTCGGCAGCAAGTGGGGCTACACCTACACCGCCGGCTGGTCCATCGAGGCCGAGCGCCACGAGGTCAAGGACCACACCCTCGCCACGTACGAGCGGCAGCGCGCCGAGACCGACGCCCTGCTCGGCGAGCGTCTCGACCTCTACCAGATCCACTCCCTCACCCCCGACAGCCCGGCCCTCACCGACCGCGCTCTGCACGCCCGCCTCGCCGAGGCGGCCGCCGCCGGCCTCACCCTCGGGTTCTCCACCAGCGGCCCCGCGCAGGCCGACACCGTCCGGGCCGCCCTGGAGATCACCGTCGACGGCACGCCCCTCTTCGGCACCGTGCAGTCGACCTACAACGCGCTGGAGACCTCGGCGGGGCCCGCGCTGGCGGAGGCGCACGACGCCGGGCTCACGGTGATCGTCAAGGAGGGCATGGCCAACGGGCGCCTCGCCCCGGAGCACGCGCCCCCGGCCCTGAGGGACATCGCCGAGGAGACCGGGCTCGGCTGCGACGCCGTCGCCCTCGCGCTGATCCTCCGCCGCCCCTGGGCCGGTGTCGTCCTGTCCGGCGCGGCCACCGTCCCCCAGCTCGGCTCCAACCTCCACGCGGCCGCGGTCGACCTCACCGACGACCAGGCCGCCCGGCTCGACGCCCTCGCGGAGGACCCGCGCGGCTACTGGGCATACCGGGGTGAACTGCCCTGGCACTGAGACCCGGCTGCCCGTGATGAGACACGAATGTCTCACGCGAGGTACTCTTGTCTCATGGCTCTCGACCGTGACCACGTGCTGCGCTCCGCCGCCGCCCTGCTGACCCGCAAGTCCACCGCGACCATGGACGAGGTCGCGCGCGCGGCCGGGATCAGCCGTGCCACGCTCCACCGCCACTTCGCCGGACGCGACGCGCTGGTCCGCGCGCTGGAGGCGCTCGGCATCGCCGAGTGCGAGGCGGCGCTCGACCGCGCCCGGCTGGACGAGGGCCCCGCCGCCGACGCCGTACGCCGGCTGGTCCGCGAGATCCAGCCCGCCGCCGGACTGCTCGCCTTCCTCTACGGCGAGAACCAGCTCTGGGAGGGCGAGGGGCAGAACACCGGCTGGCTGGGCCTGGACACCCGGATCAGCGCCCTCTTCCAGCGCGGCCAGCGCGACGGCGAACTCCGCATCGACCTCACCCCCGGCTGGCTCACCGAGGCCTTCTACGGGCTGATCACCTCATGCGCCTGGGCCGCGGTGGACGGCCGGGTCGCCTCCCGCGACTTCCCCACCATGGTGGCCGAGCTGCTGCTCGGCGGCGCGCTGCGCAGGGCGGAGTCATGACCAGCACCCTGCGGCAGCCCGCGGTGACCGGGGCCGAGCCGCGTCCGGACCGCTGGCTGGCGCTCGCCGTGCTGGTCCTCGCCGTCCTGCTCGTCGCCGTCGACGCCACCGTCCTCGGCCTCGCCACCCCCTACATCAGCGAGGATCTGCACCCCTCCGGCACCCAGCTGCTGTGGATCGGGGACGTCTACTCCTTCGTCATCGCCGGACTGCTGGTCTCCATGGGCAGCCTCGGCGACCGCGTCGGCCGCAAGCGCGTCCTGCTGTGCGGCGCGGCCGCGTTCGGCGCGATCTCGGTGCTGAACGCCTACGCGAGCACGCCCGGCCTGATGATCCTGGCGCGGGCCCTGCTCGGCGTCGCCGGCGCGACCCTGATGCCCGCGACCCTCGCCCTGATCCGCAACCTCTTCCACGACCCGCGCGAGCGCAGCCTCGCCATCGGCGTCTGGGGCGCCACCGCCTCCGCCGGCACGGCCGTCGGCCCGATCGTGGGCGGCTTCCTGCTGGAGCACTTCTGGTGGGGCTCGGTGTTCCTGATCAACCTGCCGGTGATGGCGGTCCTGGTGCTGGTCGGCGTCCGCACCCTGCCCGAGTCCCGCGACCCGAACCCCGGCCCGTGGGACCTGGTCAGCGTGCTGCTGTCGCTGGTCGGCATGCTCGCGCTGGTGTACGCGGTCAAGGAGGCCGCCACCCACGGCTTCGGCCCGCTCACCCTGGCCGCAGGCCTGCTGGGCGCAGCCGCGCTGTACGGCTTCGTCCGCCGTCAGCTCACCCTGCCGACCCCGCTGCTCGACATGCGGCTCTTCGGGCACCGGGGCTTCAGCGGGGCGGTGCTCGCCGATCTGCTGACCGTGCTCGGGATGTCGGGGCTGGTGTTCTTCCTGTCCCAGTTCCTGCAACTCGTCCAGGGCAGGCACCCGTTCGAGGCGGGCCTGGCCGAACTGCCCGCCGCCGTCGGCGCGGTGGTGGCCGGGCTGGTCGCGGGCCGCGCCGCGCGCCGCTTCTCGGTGCGCGCGGTGGTCTCCGGCGGCCTCGCCGCGATCGGTCTCGCCCTCGCCGTCCTCACCACGCTCGACGAGTCCACCGGCTATCCGCTGCTCGGTGCCGCCCTGCTGGTCGTCGGCGTCGGCGCGGGCTTCTCCTTCACCGTCACCTCCGACGTGATCCTCTCCAGCGTGGACAAGAACCGCGCGGGCGCCGCCTCTGCGGTCTCGGAGACGGCCTACGAACTGGGCGCGGCCCTGGGCATCGCCCTGCTGGGCTCGATCGTGACGGCGGCCTACCGCGACTTCACGGCTCCGGCGGGCACCCCGGAAGCGGCCCACGAGTCCCTGGGCGCGGCGGTGGAGGCATCGGCGGGGCTGCCCGCCCCGACGTCCCAGGCATTGCTGGAGGCGGCCAGGGAGTCGTTCGTACACGGCCTGCACCTGGCGTCAGGAGCGGGAGCGGCGGTCCTGCTGGCGACGTCGGCGGCGGCATGGTTCCTGTTGAAGAACGAACGCCTGGACAGGGGCTTCTAGCTTCTTGCCTTCAGGGGCGCGGGGCTGTATCGATTTTGCGGCTACCGCCGCGTGGGCGCGACCAGCCACAGCGCACCCGCACCCGCAAAAAGACCTCAGGCAGCCTTGGCCTTGGTGGCGTACATGTCCACATACTCCTGCCCGGACAACCGCATGACCTCAGCCATCACAGAATCCGTCACAGCGCGAAGCACATACCGGTCCCGGTCCATCCCCTCGTACCGGGAGAACTCCATGGGCTCGCCGAAGCGGACCGTGACCTTCCCCGGCCGGGGAAACCCCTTGCCCCCGGGCTGGAGCTTGTCCGTGCCGATCATCGCGAACGGCACCACCGGCGCCCCCGTCATCAGGGTCAGCCGCGCGATACCCGTACGCCCCCGGTACAGCCGTCCGTCGGGGGAGCGGGTGCCCTCGGGGTAGATCCCGAAGACCTTCCCCTCCTCCAGCACCCGGCGGCCGGTCATCAGCGCGGCCACGCCGCCGTTCGCGCCGTCCCGGTCCACCGGGATCATGCCGACGCCGGTGAAGAACCAGGCCATCGCACGGCCCTTGATCCCCTTGCCGGTGACGTACTCGTCCTTGCCGATGAACTGCACCTGCCGCCTGGAGACCACCGGGAGCACGATCGAGTCGATGAAGGTGAGGTGGTTGCCCGCCAGGATCACCGGCCCCTCGCCGGGAATGCGCTCGAGCCCCTCCACCTGGGGGCGGAACATCAGGCGCATGACCGGCGCGAGCACTGCCTTGATGAGCGCGAAGCGGGACAACGGGTCCTCCAGGCCGAGCGGACGATATGAGTCTGTGCAGGTGAGGACATTACTCGCGGCTATGGGAAAAGCGCACATCGGACCGCGCGATTCACCGAGGTCTTACGTGTTGTTGACACGGGCTCACCTCGGGCGGCACATCCCCCGGGACATCAGGCGTCACCCGGGTGTTCCCGCCGAGGTCTCCCCTCCGTCATGTCCACGCCCCTACGATCGGCGCGCACCCAACAGACACAGCCAGGTCAGACACGGGACGACCGAAGAGACGACAGCGGGAGACGCGTATGGAAAGCGACCGGACCAACCAGCCCTCGCGTGCGACCGGACGGCGCGCGGTCCTCGGTGCGGCGGTGCTCGGCGCGGGCGGGGCGGTCCTCGGACCGCCCTCGGCCGCCCACGCGGCCGGCACCCGGACGGCCCGGTCCGGCGGGCGCGGCCTGAAGGGCCTGCCGGTGCCGACGATCATCGGCCACCGCGGTGCCAGCGGCTACCGCCCCGAGCACACCTTCGGCTCCTACGACCTCGCGCTCGAACTCGGCGCCGACATCGTGGAGGCGGGTGACCTGGTGCCCACCAAGGACGGGCATCTCGTCTGCCGCCACGAGCCCGAGATCGGCGGCACCACGGACGTCGCCTCGCACCCCGAGTTCGCCGGCCGCAGGACCACCAAGGTGCTCGACGGGGTCTCCGTCACCGGCTGGTTCACCGAGGACTTCACGCTCGCCGAACTGAAGACGCTGCGGGCCGTCGAGCGCATCCCGGCCAACCGCCCGCACAACACCCTCTACAACGGCCGCTGGGAGATCCCCACCTTCGAGGAGGTGCTGAAGTGGCAGGACACCCGCACCCGTGAGCGCGGCCGCCAGGTGTGGATCTACCCCGAGCTGAAGCACCCCACCTACTTCCGCCGCCTCGGCCTGGGCCTGGAGGAGCGGGTGGCCAAGGTGCTGCGCAAGTACGGGAAGGAGGGCCGCCACGCGCCGGTCGTCCTCCAGTCCTTCGAGCCGACCAGCATCGAGCGGCTGGGCCGGATCGTCGACAACCCGCTCGTCGTCCTGCTCGACGCCGCCACCAGCCGCCCGTACGACTTCGTCGCCACCGGCGACCCCCGCACGGTGGCCGACCTCGTCACCCCCCGGGGCCTGCGCGAGATCGCGGGCTACGCCCAGGGCATCGGCCCCACCCTGGACCTCGTCATCCCCAGGAAGTCCGACGGCACCCTGGGCGAGCCGACCCGGCTGGTCGCCGACGCGCACAAGGTCGGCCTGATCCTCCACCCGTACACCCTGCGCAACGAGAACCCCTTCCTCCCGGCCGAGTTCCGCAAGGGCACCGCCGCCGACGGCTACGGCGACGTCTTCGGCGCGTACCGCACCTACTTCGCCACCGGGATCGACGGCGTCTTCACCGACAACGCCGACACCGGCGTGCTGGCCCGCGCCGACTTCCTCGGACACCCGGAGCACTGAGACCGGGCGGGGCGTCAACCCGAGGCCCCGCACACCCCGATGAGGGTGACAGCGCGCCGTCCCGGAAACCCGCCGCCCGGGACGGCGCGTCTCGACGCACATGACCCATGACCTGCTCACCGATCTGCGCCCGCTGCTCAGCGCGGAGGCGTCCGCCGAGGCACACGCCTCCGGGAGCGAACCCGGCGATCTGGAGCAGGCCGTCTGGCTGCGGCTCCTGGAGCGGCTGGAGAGCCAGGGCCCGCCGCCGGACCCCTCGCGGTGGCTGCGCGACGCCGTCCGCGACGAGGGACGGATCAGCCGCCGCGCCCACGGCGCCGAGCGTCCCTACGACGGCGAACCCGCCGACGACACCCGGCACGGCCCCGAACAGCTCGCGCTGCGCGCCGCCCGGCAGCGGCTGGTGCGCGAGGCGGTCCGCAGACTCCCCGGCCGCTGCCCCCGGCTCATGGAGGCGCTGCTCTCCCCGCGCGACCTCACCTACCGCGAGATCGCGGGGGAGTTGGGCATCTCACAGGGCAGCCTCGGACCGGAACGCTCCAGATGTCTGGGATGTCTGCGACGAATGCTCGCGGCGGAGGTTGCCAGTCCCGGCGCACGGGGATAGAGGTGGGGGACAACAGTGATCAGGTGAGCGGGAGGCATGCGCACATGGGCATGAGCGTGACCATCTCGGCGGCGACCGGGCCGGACGCGGAGCAGATCTTCCGCCTCCAGTACCTCTGCTTCCAGAGCGAGGCAGCGCGCTACGGCAACTACCGCATCGACCCGCTCGTGCAGAGCCTGGACGAGGTCCGCGAGGAGGTCGCCGCCGACTGCGTCTTCGTCGCCCGGCTCGGGGACGAAGTGGTCGGCTCGGTGCGCGGCAGGCTCACCGAGGACGGCGCCGCGGCCATCGGCACGCTCTGCGTCCACCCCCGTCTCCAGGGGCACGGCATCGGTGCCCGCCTGCTCGGCGCGGCCGAGAAGGCGCTCGCCGAGCAGCGGGGCGCCACCACCTACCGGCTGCGCACCGGCCACCGCAGCGAGAGCGGGCTGCGCCTGTGCCGCAAGCTGGGCTACCGGGCCGTGGGCCGCTCGCTGGGCGCCGACGGCGTCGAGATGATCGTGCTGGAGAAGCCGGCCGCCGCCTACGCGGCCACGGCCTGACGCGCCCCGGGGGCAGGCGGTCTCAGGTCGCCTGCCGCCGCCGCGCCGCGCGCAGCCAGTACAGCGCGGTCAGCGGCAGCAGTACGGGGATGAAGACGTACCCCATGCCGTAGTCCGACCACACGGTCGCGTCCGGGAACGCGGACGGCTCGACCAGCGTCCAGGTGCCGACGACCAGCACCCCGGCCAGCTCGGCGGCGCAGCACACCACCGCCGCCCGGCGGGCCCGCTCGCCACCCCTGACCAGCGTGTACGTGATGAACCCGTACACCACGCCGGCCAGCGCCGACAGCGAGTACGCCAGCGGGGCCCGGTCGAACTCCGTGGCGATCTGGTAGACCGAGCGCGACACGGCACCGACCACCATCACGCCGTAGAACCAGACCAGCAGCATGCCCGGCCCGCTGATCAGCCGGGCCGGCTTCTCCTCCAGCGCCGTCATGTCAGCCTCCCCAGATGTCAAAGAGCCGTACTTCGAGAACGGCCAGCACCACGCCGCCCGCCGCGACCGTCACCGAACCCCAGCGCGTGCGCTCGGCCAGCGACATGAAGCCCGCCGCCGGGACGCACGCCAGCGCGCCCAGCAGATACGCCACGAAGATCGTCGTGCCCTGGTCCGGCTTCTCGCCCCGCGCCAGCAGCGCGATCCCGACGACCAGCTGGATCACGGCCAGCACGGACACCACGGCCATGCCGATGAAGTGCCAGTCCTTGGTCGGCTGGTCGCGGTGCGCGGCCCAGCCGCACCAGGCGGCCAGCAGCAGCGCGGCGATCCCGGTCGCCAGCGTCAGGGCATTGAGCATGCGGAGACCTTATTACGGCCGAATCGGACGCCCGCCGCCGCCCCCGGCGTGCGGGCAGGGGCCGTGGCGTTGGCCACAGCCGTCCGCGTGAGGGGGCCGGCCGGCGCCCGCCCCGGACCGGCTCCTGCCCCTTGCTGACGCGGGTGACGCGGCGCCCACCTGGGCCGCTGCGTCTCACCGGCACCATCCACGCGTGTCCAGCATGCGGACAGGACTCGCCGGCCCGCGTGACCGGTCTGGTTTACTGACCGCATGACCACCACGAGCAGCCGCACCCCTGCGACCGAGGCGACCAACACGCCCGGTGCTCGTTGTATGTGTCGCATGACGTGCCGAATGCGCGCCTTCTAGAGGGCCCCCGCACCACCGAAGAGCCTCGCGCCCCGAAGCGAGAGCCATGGCCCGGCCCGTCTCCGGAACACCGGCGTACCGGAGCTCGTGCCGTTCGCGCACACGCTGTTCTCCCCGGTTCACTCGCCACCGCGAGAACCGTGACGCGTCCTGAAATGCAACCCCTTGCACCTGTGCCCGGCATACCCGCGCCCGGCACTCGACAGTGACGGAAACCCCCTGTGATCACCACCTCGGGCCTGACCAAGGTCTACCGCTCGCGCGGCCGCGAGGTCACCGCCCTCGACGGCGTCGACCTCCACGTCCGCGAAGGAGAGGTCTACGGCGTCATCGGCCAGTCCGGCGCCGGAAAGTCCTCCCTGATCCGCTGCGTCAACCTGCTGGAGCGCCCCACCGCCGGCACCGTGACCGTCGCCGGACAGGACCTCACCGCCCTCGCGGGCCGCGGTCCGCGCGCCGGCCGGGAACTGCGCCAGGCGCGCAGCCACATCGGCATGGTCTTCCAGCACTTCAACCTGCTGTCCTCCCGGACCGTGCAGGACAACGTCGAGCTGCCGCTGGAGATCCTCGGCAAGTCCGGTAAGGAGCGCTCCCGCAAGGCGCTGGAACTGCTGGACCTGGTCGGCCTCGCCGACAAGGCCAAGTCCTACCCGGCCCAGCTCTCCGGCGGACAGAAGCAGCGCGTCGGCATCGCCCGCGCCCTGGCCGGCGACCCGAAGGTGCTCCTCTCCGACGAGGCCACCAGCGCCCTCGACCCGGAGACCACCCGGTCCATCCTCCAGCTGCTGCGCGACCTGAACCGACAGCTGGACCTGACCGTCCTGCTGATCACGCACGAGATGGACGTGGTGAAGTCGATCTGCGACTCCGCCGCGCTCATGGAGAAGGGACGCATCGTGGAATCCGGCACCGTCAGCGAACTGCTGGCCACCCCCGGCTCCCAGCTCGCCTCCGCCCTGTTCCCCGTGGGCGGCGAGGCCACCGGCGAGGACCGCACCGTCCTGGACATCACCTTCCACGGCGAGGCCGCCACCCAGCCGGTCGTCTCCCAGCTGGCGCGCACCTACAACATCGAGATCTCGATCCTCGGCGCGGCCATCGACACCGTCGGCGGCCTCCAGATCGGCCGGATGCGCATCGAGCTGCCCGGCCGCTACGAGGACAACGTGGTGCCGGTCGGCTTCCTGCGCGAGCAGGGTCTCCAGGTCGACGTCGTGGGTACCGAAGGTGAGCCCGTGCTGGTGAAGGAGGGTGCGAAGTGACCTGGACCGAGATACAGCCGCTGCTGTCGCAGGCCTGTTCCGAGACGTTCTCGATGGTGCTCTGGTCCACCCTGATCGCCATCGCGCTCGGCCTGCCCCTGGGCATCCTCCTCGTCCTCACCGAACGCGGCGGACTGCTCCAGAACGTGGTCGCCAACAAGGTGATCGGCCAGGTCGTGAACGTCGGCCGCTCCATGCCGTTCATCATCCTGATGGTCGCGCTGATGGGCTTCACCCGCTCGGTGACCGGCACCACCATCGGCACCACCGCCGCGATCGTGCCGCTCGCCATCGGCGGCATCCCGTTCTTCGCCCGGCTGGTCGAGACGGCCGTCCGCGAGGTGGACGGCGGACTCGTCGAGGCCGTGCAGGCCATGGGCGGCAACAGCTGGACCATCGTCCGCAAGGTCCTCATCCCCGAGTCCCTGCCCTCGCTGATCGCCAGCACCACCACCACGATCATCGCGCTCATCGGCTACTCGGCCATGGCCGGCACCGTCGGCGGCGGCGGACTCGGCGACCTCGCCGTCCGCTACGGCTACCAGCGCTTCGAGACCGGACTGATGTGGATCACCGTCGGCATCCTCGCCGTGGTCATCTCCCTCATCCAGTTCGCCGGCGACTTCGCCGCCCGCTCCCTGCACGGCCGCGGCGGCTCCGGACCGGTGCCGAAGCTCCGCCTGCTGAAGGCCAAGGAGCCGGCCGCCGCCGACATCGGCAAGGTCGCCTGAGCGCACCCGTTCTCCCTCCGCGCACTCCCCGGCCACCCAAGCCCGGGGCCGCACCACCCCTCAGGAAAGGCACTTTTCGTGCGTAACACCGCCAAGCTCACCACCGCCGTCCTCGCCGCCGGAGCCCTCACCCTCGGGCTCTCCGCCTGCGGCTCCGGAAAGGACTCCGGGACCGCCGGCGCCGACGGACCCCTGGTCGTCGCCGCGAGCCCCACCCCGCACGCCGAGATCCTGGACTTCGTCCAGAAGAACCTGGCGAAGAAGGCCGGACTCGACCTGCAGGTCAAGGAGTTCACCGACTACATCACGCCGAACACGGCCACCGAGGACGGCTCGGTCGGAGCCAACTACTTCCAGAACCAGCCGTACCTCGACGACTTCAACAAGAAGCGCGGCACCCACATCGTGCCCGTCGTCACGGTTCACCTGGAACCGCTCGGCCTCTACTCCCACAAGGTCAAGAAGGCCGACGAGCTCAAGAGCGGTGCGACCGTCGCCGTCCCCAACGACGCCGTCAACGAGGCCCGCGCCCTGAAGCTGCTGGCCGCGAACAAGCTCATCACCCTCAAGGCCGGCGTCGGCTCCGAGGCCACCCCCGCCGACATCACCAAGAACCCCAGGAACCTGAAGTTCAAGGAGGTCGAGGCGGCCCAGACCCCGCGCTCCCTGGACGACGTGGACGCGGCGGTCGTCAACGGCAACTACGCCATCTCCTCCGGCCTCAAGCCGGCCAAGGACGCCATCGCCCTGGAGTCCGCGGAGAACAACCCCTACGGCAACTTCCTCGCCGTGAAGAAGGGCGCCGAGAACGACCCGCGGGTCAAGAAGCTCGCCAAGCTGCTCACCTCGCCCGAGGTGAAGAAGTTCATCGAGGACAAGTACCAGGGCTCCGTCACCCCCTCGTTCTGACACCTCCCGGCAAGCCAGACCCCGACCGCTCGAGGGGATCGACACATGCGCAAGACCGTATGGCTCGCGGCGGCCACCGCCGCGGCCCTCACGCTCGGCCTGACCGGCTGCGGCTCAGGCTCGGCCGCCGGCAAGGGAGGTGACGACGGCCCGCTCGTCGTCGGCGTCACCCCCGTCCCCGCCGGTGAGGTGCTCCACCACATCGACGACAAGCTCGCCGCCAAGGCCGGGCTCAAGCTGGAGATCAAGGAGTTCACGGACTACGTCCTGCCGAACACCGCGCTCCAGGAGGGCTCGCTCGACGCGAACCTGTACCAGAACAAGCCCTTCCTAGACGACTTCAACAAGTCCAAGGGAACGGACCTGGTGCCGGTGGTGGACGCCTACCTGCCGCCCATGGGGGTCTACTCCCACAAGGTCAAGGACGTCACCAAGCTCCGCGACGGCGCCACCGTCGGCGTGCCCAACGACCTCACCAACGAGGCCCGGGCGCTCAAGCTCCTCGCCGCCGCCGGTGTCATCGGGCTGAAGCCCGGCGCGGGCGCCGACGCCTCCCCGGCCGACGTCACCAAGAACCCCAGGCACCTGCGGTTCCAGGAGATGGAGGCCGCCCAGCTGCCCCGCTCCCTGGACGACATGGACGCCGCGGTCATCAACAACAACTTCGCCCAGGACGCGGGCCTCAGCCCCACCAAGGACGCCGTCTACCTGGAATCCGCGAAGAACAACCCGTACGCCAACCTGCTCGCCGTGAAGAAGGGCAGCGAGGACGACCCGCGGGTGAAGAAGCTGGCGAAGCTGCTGACCTCGCCCGAGGTGAAGAAGTTCATCGAGGACAAGTACCAGGGCTCGGTCCTGCCCGTCAGCGGCGACTGACCCCCGCGCACGGGCCCGCCCCCGCCTCCCGCGGCCCGCGGGCAGGGGGCGGGCCCGTGCGTGCGCTCCGGTGCTGTCATGCTGCATGCTGGGCAGTTCAGCGGGCCCTGACGGACCCTCACGAATCCTCGAAGGTTACGGAGCGGCGCATGACTAGCACCTTCCCCAACATCTCCATCTCGACGGAGCGGTTGGTGCTGCGTCCCCTCGACGAGGACGACCTGCCCGCCCTGGCCGAGATGATGAACGACGAACAGGTCGCCGCCTGGACGGACGTCCCCCAGCCGTTCACCGAGGACGGCGCCCGGCGCTGGGTCACCGAGCACGCGCCCACCGAGCGCGCCGCCGGACGCGGCCTCGACCTCGCCGTCACCGAGTTCCTCACCCAGCGGCTGGTCGGCATCGTCCAGCTCGGGAAGACCAACTGGCACATCCGGTCCACCGAGCTGTCCTATATCATCGCCCCCTGGGCCCGCGGCGAGGGCTACGCCTCCGAGGCCGCGCTCGCCACCGCCAAGTGGCTCTTCGGCGACCAGCGCTTCGAGCGCGTCGAACTGCGCACCGCCGCCGACAACACCGCCTCCCAGCAGGTCGCCCAGAAGATCGGCTGC
Organism: Streptomyces sp. NPDC046860; assembly: GCF_040645115.1. NCBI lineage: Bacteria > Bacillati > Actinomycetota > Actinomycetes > Kitasatosporales > Streptomycetaceae > Streptomyces > Streptomyces sp. NPDC046860. Next base: position 178,206 of record NZ_JBEYXQ010000009.1, read on the forward strand.
ATCAGCGAGGGCGTGCTGCGCAACGCCTGCATAGTCCACGTGCGCACCGAGGACGGCACCTGGACCGACATGCGCACCGACTTCATCATCTGGAGCCTGCTGCCCGAGGACCTCGAAGGCAGCGACGAACAGCTCGCCGACAGCCGGGGCTTCGGCAGCTACGCCCAGTGGAACTGACCCCGCCCCGCCGCCCCGCACCGCCGCACCACCAGGTACCCTCACGAAGCCCGCTTGTGAGGCCCCCTGACGACCCGCTGAAACCTGGAGACTGACGACGATGGCCGACCGGGTCACGGTGATCGGCTGGGACGGCTCGCCGCTGACCGAAGCGGCACGCGGCGCCCTCGGCGCCGCCACGCTCGTCGCGGGCGCCCCCCACCATCTCGCGCTTCCCGAGATCCCGGACGCCGCCGAACGCGTCCGCCTCGGCAGCCTCCCCCTGGCCGCCCGCCGCGTCGCCGCCCACCGCGGCACCGCCGTCGTGCTCGCCGACGGAGACCCCGGCTTCTTCGGCGTCGTCCGCGCCCTGCGGGCACCGGAGTTCGGCCTGGAGGTCGAAGTCGTGCCCGGAGTCTCCTCCGTGGCCGCCGCCTTCGCCCGCGCGGGGATGCCCTGGGACGACGCCCATGTGGTCGTCGCACACCCCCGCACCCTGCGCCGCGCCGTGAACGTGTGCCGCGCCCACTCCAAGGTCGCCGTGCTCACCGCACCCGGCGCCGGCCCCGCCGAACTCGGCCTGCTGCTCGACGGGGTGCACCGCACCTTCGTCGTCTGCGAGGAACTCGGCACCGAGAACGAGCGCGTCAGCGTCCTCACCTCCGACAAGGCCCCCGACCACACCTGGCGCGACCCCAACGTCGTCATCGTCATCGGCGGCCCCGCGGCCGCCGTCGAGGGCGGCGGCTGGATCGCCGGCCGCGACCCCGCCGCCGGCCCGCGCGGCTGGACCCAGCCCGCCGAGGCGTACGGCGGCATCATCGGCGAGGGCGAGAACGAACTGCTGCGCGCCGCCCAGCTCGCCCGGCTCGGCCCGCGCACCGGCGACCTGGTCTGGGACATCGGCTGCGGCTCCGGCGCCTTCGCCGTCGAGGCCGCACGCGCGGGCGCGGCCGTGCTCGCCGTCGACCAGGACCCCGCGTCCTGCGCCCGGACCGACGCCGTAGCCCGCCAGTTCGGCGTCCAGCTCCAGATCGTGCGCGGCGAGGCACCGCACATCCTGGAGAACCTGCCCGAGCCGGACGTCGTACGCGTCGGCGGCGGGGGAGCGGCCGTCGTCTCGGCCGTGGCCGACCGGCGCCCGCAGCGCATCGTCGCCCACGCGGCCACCCGCGACGCCGCCGAACTCATCGGCAGGGACCTCACCGAGCACGGCTACCGCGTCGAGTGCGCCCTGCTCCAGTCCGTCGGACTCGACACGAAGTCCTGGACGGAGAACGTGCGGAGCGTCGTCTTCCTGCTCACCGGCGAACTCCCGCCGCGCGAGACCGCGCGCTGAACCACCGCCGGATCTCCCGGCCGGCCTCGCCCCGTGATCGGCTTGTCGTACCGCGCGCGGTAGGCTGGCCGATCGTTGTACCGCACCCGCGGTCCGGAAGTTCGTTCGTCAATGTCCGGAAAGCTCGCCCGCTTTGGGGCGGTGGGTGAGGTACGGCAAAACCGGAGGACGCGCGACGTGGCGCAGTCCACAACGGGCTGTCGCCGATCTCGCTGTCATGACGGCACGACGGCCGCGAGAATGCCACCGAATGGCTTTGTCGCCATTTCTGGCCGGTCGTTCGTGCCGATGCGCACGGACGCTCGTTCTCACTACGGGGCGGTCGGTGCGCCGTTCCGGGTGAGCTGGTCGTAGGAGCACTAAACCGATGGGCGAGGGGTACGCATGACCGACACCGGCCAGGTCCCGGCCGAGGGACAGCCGGAGAGCGCAGGCATGGTGGAGCAGCCGGGCCTCGGGCACGGCGCGTACACCTACCTCGCCGAGGCGCCCGCCGAGGACGAGGACCTGCTGCTGCCGGGTGCTCAGGGAGCGTGGGGCAACGAGATGCCGCCGCCCGCCCCGGCACCGATCGTCGAGACCGTCCAGCAGCCCGGTGCCCACGAGACGGCGGGCCGTGACACCGGCTCCGTCGACCTCACCGGCGTACGGCTGCCCGACCAGGGCCCCGGCCCCGTGCCTCCGGCCGGACACGAGGCACCGGCGGCCGTGCAGCCGCCGCGCCGCCCGCTGCACCTCGGCCCGCCGATCCCGGACGCCTCCGCCAGCCCCGTCCGCTCGCTCGCCGACCGGGGTCCCGCCGGTGCGCCGGTGCGTCCCGCGGCCGGTCCCGAGTACCTCGAGGTGCAGGCCCTGCCCGACCCGGTCCCGCAGGCCGCCGCCCCCTGGGGCACCGCCCCGGTGGAGGCCGTGGCACCGGCCGCCGAAACGGTTGTCCCGGACGCGGAGGCCGCGCCCGTCGAGGCCGCTGCCGCCGCGCAGGCGGCCGTGGACCGGCTGACCGCCCAGGCCGAGGCCGAGGCCGTCGTCGAGGAGGCGCCGGAGAGCGCCGAGCCCGTCGTGACCGAGGCACCGGAGCCGGAGACGGCCGAGCCCGCCGCCGAGGCCGAGCCGGTCGCCGAGGCCGAGCCGGTCGTGGAGGCCGAGCCGGTCGCCGAGGCCGTCGAGAGCGCGGAGCCCGCGCCCGAGAGTGTCCCGGTCCACGAGGCCGAGGCCGCCGTGGAGACCGAGGTCACCGAGGCGCCCGCCGAGCAGCTCGCGGCTCCCGAGCCCCAGGCCGAGCCCGCGCCCGCGGCTCCCGAGGACCTGGCCGCCGCCCCCGCTGAAGAGGCTCCGCAGGCCGCCGAGCCGGCAGAGCCCGCAGAGTCCGCCGAGCCCGTCGCGGCTCCGGAGGCCGAGGCCCCCGCGGCCCCGGCGGAGGAGCCGGCCGAGGCCGCGGCCGAACCCGCCCCGCAGGGGGTCGCCCCCGCCGAGGTCCCCGAGGCGGAGCCCCTGCCGGCCCCCGAGGAGACCTTCCTCCCGGAGCCCGAGGTCCTGGTCGCCCCCGAGGAGATCCTCCTCCCCGAGCCCGAGGAACTCGCCGACCCCGAGGAGATCCCGGTGGCCGCGCCGGTACCCCCCGTCTTCGAGGCCCCCGAGCAGTCCCTGCCCCCGGCCGCCCCGGCCCCCGCCGTGCCCCTCGCCACCGAGCCCCTCGCCACCGGGCCGCTCCCCGCCGAGCCGCTCGCCGCCCAGGCGCCTCCGGTCGCCCACGAAGCCCCCGCGGGCCCCCAGCTCCAGGCTCCCGGAGAGTTCGGAGAGTTCCCCGCGCCCGCCGGGCCCCTGCCCTCCGGACTGCCGCCGGAGCCGCTCCCCGAGCAGCTCGGGCAGTTCGTCGCGGTCGACGGCCAGGTGCCGACCACCCCGCACCTGGCACCCACCCCGCCGCAGCCGCTGATCCTGCCCGACCCGGAGCAGGCCGCCCCGCACGAGCCGGTGGCCGCCGTGCCCGCTCCGCGCGCGGCCGACCTGCCCGAGGCCGACCTCGTCCTCGTGCAGCACGCCGAGGACCTGGCCACCACCGACGCCGACCAGGACGAGGAGGCCGCGCACGCCGAGGCGGAGCCGGCCCTGCCCCTGGGGCCCGCCGCGCCCGCGTACAACGACGCCGAGCGCGAGGCCGTCCTGAAGGTGATCCGCGAGCGCCGCGACATCCGCAACGGCTTCCGCGGCGACCCGATCCCGCACGACGTGCTGCTGCGCGTGCTGGAGGCGGCCCACACCGCCCCCTCGGTCGGCCACTCCCAGCCCTGGGACTTCGTCGTCATCCGCTCCGCCGACACCCGGCGCGCGATGCACGACCTCGCCATGAGCCAGCGCGAGGCGTACGCCAAGTCGCTGCCCAAGGGCCGGGCCAAGCAGTTCAAGGAAATGAAGATCGAGGCCATCCTCGACACCCCGGTGAACATCGTCGTCACCGCCGACCCCACCCGCGGCGGCCGCCACACCCTCGGCCGGCACACCCAGCCGCAGATGGCCCCCTACTCCTCCGCCCTCGCGGTCGAGAACCTCTGGCTCGCCGCGCGCGCCGAGGGCCTCGGCGTCGGCTGGGTCAGCTTCTTCGACGAGCGGGAGATGGTCCGCGCGCTCGGCCTGCCCGAGCACCTGGAGGTCGTCGCCTACCTGTGCGTCGGGTACGTCGACGAGTTCCCGGACGAGCCCGAGCTGATGCAGGCCGGCTGGTCCAAGCGCCGGCCGCTGTCCTGGGTGGTGCACGAGGAGACGTACGGCCGCCGCGCCCTGCCCGGAGAGGAACCCCACGACCTGCTTGCCGAGACCGTCGCACAGATCCGCCCGCTCGACGCCAAGGCGCTCGGCGAGGCGTGGGAGCGCCAGAAGCGCATGACCAAGCCGGCCGGCGCGCTGGGCATGCTGGAGATCATCTCCGCCCAGCTCTCGGGCCTGTCCCGCCAGTGCCCGCCGCCCATCCCGGAGCCCGCGGCCGTGGCCGTGTTCGCCGGTGACCACGGTGTGCACGCCCAGGGCGTCACCCCGTGGCCGCAGGAGGTCACCGGGCAGATGGTGGCCAACTTCCTGGGCGGCGGCGCCGTCTGCAACGCCTTCGCCAACCAGGTCGGCGCCGAGGTGTGCGTCGTGGACGTCGGTGTCGCCGCCGACCTGCCCGCCACCCCCGGCCTGCTGCCCCGCAAGATCCGCGGCGGCACCTCCGACATGACCACCGGGCCCGCGATGACCCGCGAGGAGGCCAGGGCCGCCATCGGGGTCGGCATCGAGACCGCCCGCGACCTGGTCGCCGCCGGGAACAAGGCGCTGCTCACCGGCGAGATGGGCATCGCCAACACCACCTCCTCCGCCGCGCTGATCTCCGTCTTCACCGGCGCCGACCCGGCCGAGGTCACCGGCCGGGGCACCGGCATCAACGACGAGACCCTGGCCCGCAAGACCGAGGTGGTCCGCCGCGCGCTGGAACTCCACCAGCCGGACCCGGACGACCCGATCGGCGTCCTCGCGGCCCTCGGCGGCTTCGAGCACGCGGCCATGGTCGGCCTGCTGCTGGGTGGCGCCTCCCTGCGCACCCCGGTGATCCTGGACGGGGTGAGTGCCGGCGCCGCCGCGCTCGTCGCCCGGGCCATCGCCCCCGAGGTGCTGGCCGCCTGCATCGCCGGTCACCGCAGCGCCGAGCCCGGCCATGTGGCCGCGCTCAACAAGCTGGGGCTGCGCCCGCTGGTCGACCTCGACCTGCGCCTGGGCGAGGGCACCGGCGCGCTGCTGGCGCTGCCGCTGGTGCAGAGCACGGCCCGTGCCATGCACGAGGTGGCGACGTTCGACTCGGCCGGCGTCACCGAGAAGTAACCGGCCGGCACGGGCGGTCCGGCGTTCACCTGCCGGACCACCCGTGCCCTCCGACCGGCCCAGACATTAGGATTCCGCACGTCAGGGCCGCTCCGACGACGCGGCGCGCCCACCGCAAGCTGTACGAGGAGCCGCCCCTCATGGCCGAACACCCCGCCTACCCCGTGGGCCTGCGCCTGACCGGTCGCCGCGTGGTCGTCCTCGGCGGCGGCCAGGTCGCCCAGCGCCGGCTGCCCGCGCTGATCGCGGCGGGTGCCGACATCCTCCTCGTCTCCCCGGAGGCGACCCCCTCCGTCGAGGCGATGGCCGACGCCGGTGAGATCACCTGGCTGCGCCGCCCGTACGCCGAGGGCGACCTCTCCGGCGCCTGGTACGCCCTGATCGCCACCAGCGACCCCGCCGCGAACACCACGGCCTCCGCCGAGGCCGAGAGCCACCGCGTCTGGTGCGTCCGCTCCGACGACGCCGACCAGGCCACCGCGTGGACGCCCGCCACGGGCACGAGCGAGGGCGTGACCGTCGCCGTGCTCACCACCAGCGCCAGCGGCCGCGACCCCCGGCACACCGCCGCCATCCGCGACGCGGTCGTGGCGGGCCTCGCCGACGGCACCCTGGTCGCCCCCCACCACCGCACCCGCACCCCGGGCGTCGCCCTGGTCGGAGGCGGCCCCGGCGACCCCGACCTGATCACCGTCCGGGGACGGCGCCTGCTCGCCGAGGCGGACGTGGTCATCGCCGACCGGCTCGGCCCGCGCGACCTGCTCGCCGAACTCCCGCCGCACGTCGAGGTCATCGACGCGGCCAAGATCCCCTACGGGCGCTACATGGCCCAGGAGGCCATCAACGACGCCCTGATCGAGCACGCCAAGCAGGGCAGGTCCGTGGTGCGGCTCAAGGGCGGCGACCCGTTCGTCTTCGGCCGGGGCATGGAGGAGGTGCAGGCGCTCACCGAGGCCGGCATCCCCTGCACGGTCGTCCCCGGCATCTCCAGCTCGATATCCGTGCCGGCCGCCGCCGGGATACCCGTCACCCATCGCGGGGTCGCCCACGAGTTCACCGTGGTCAGCGGCCATGTCGCCCCCGACGACGAGCGCTCGCTGGTCGACTGGGCCGCGATGGCCCGCCTCACCGGCACCCTGGTCGTCCTCATGGGCGTCGACAAGATCGGCAAGATCGCCGAGGCCCTGATCGCGCACGGCAAGGCCCCCGAGACCCCCGTCGCCCTCGTCCAGGAGGGCACCACGGCCGCCCAGCGCCGGGTGGACGCCACCCTCGCCACCGTGGCGGAGACCGTACGGACCGAGGCGGTCAAGCCCCCGGCGGTCATCGTCATCGGCGCCGTGGTGGACGTGAACCCGCCCGCCGAACAGCCCTGATCCACCCCTTCCGAAGAACAAGGCACCAGCACCCCGTGGCCCAGCTCATCACCGTCGACGACCCCGCCGACCCGCGCCTGCACGACTACACCGACCTCACCGACGTGGCCCTGCGCCGCAGGCGCGAGCCCGCCGAGGGACTGTTCATCGCCGAGGGCGAGAAGGTCATCCGGCGTGCGCGGAACGCCGGTTACGGCATGCGCTCGATGATGCTCACGCCCAAGTGGGCCGACACCATGGCCGACGTGATCGACGAGGCGGACTGCCCGATCCACGTCGTGACACCCGAACTGGCCGAGAGCGTCACCGGCTACCACGTCCACCGGGGCGCCCTCGCCTCGATGGCCCGCAAGCCGCTGCCCACCCCGGCCGAACTGCTCGAGTCCGCCGGACCCCACGGCACCCCGCGCAGGGTCGCCCTCTTCGAGGACATGGTCGACCACGCCAACCTGGGCGCCGCCTTCCGCAACGCGGCCGCCCTCGGCGTGGACGCCGTCCTGCTCACCCCGCGCTGCGCCGACCCGCTCTACCGGCGCTCGGTGAAGGTGTCCATGGGTACGGTCTTCGCGGTGCCGTACGCCCGGCTGGAATCCTGGCCGCACGACGCGGACACGCTCCGCGCGCACGGCTTCGAGCTGGCCGCCCTGTGCCTGTCGGACGACTCCGTCACCCTGGACGAACTCGCCGCCCGCCGCCCGGAGAAGCTCGCCCTGATGCTGGGCACCGAGGGCGAGGGGCTGTCCCCGGCCGCGCTCGCGGCGGCCGACGTCCACGTGCGCATCCCCATGGAGGCGGGCGTCGATTCCCTGAACGTGGCGGCCGCCTCGGCGGTCGCCTTCTACGTGACCCGCCCCTGACCCTTCGGCCTCACTGCCCCCGGGGCGAGGGCCTCGGCGTCGGATCGTACTGCGGCGGCAGCGCCCCGGACCCGTCCCCCGGTACGGAGCCCTGCTGGACGCCGGTACGCCGCTCGCCGTCGCCCCCGCCCAGGCCGCGGGCCGGACCCGTGCAGCCCTGGGCCACCGCGATGCCCAGGGCGACCAGCAGAGTCACCACCACGAACACGAACAGCCGCTGCCGCAGCAGCCGGGGGTTGGCCGGACGCAGCTTGGTCCCCGTGGCGCGCGGAGCCGGACGGCCCGTACCACTGCGCGGAGCGGGACGGTTGCCCGTGCCGCGCGCGGCCGGACCGGGCCGGACACCGGGACGGGACGCGACCGCGCCGCGCGAAGGGGCGCCGCCGCGGGAGGGCGCGCCGCCACGTGGCGGCGGGGTGCCGGGAGCGGCCCGCCGCTGGGTGGTGCGCTGCTGGTCGGCCGAGGTGTCCGCCAGCCGCCCGGACGGCCGGTCCGGCATCGGCGCCCGCGGTCCGGGCGGCCGCACCTCGCCGAGACCCTGCGCCTCGCGGGCCGCGATCTCCTTGAGCCGCAGCGACAGTTGGAGCGTGCTCGGCCGGTCCTCGGGGTCCTTCGCCAGGCAGGCCCGCACCAGCGGCGCCAGCGCGTCCGGCACCCCGTGCAGTTGCGGCTCCTCGTGCACCACCCGGTACAGCATGACCTCGGAACTGCCGTGCCCGAAGGGCGAGTCACCGGTCGAGGCGTACGCCAGGGTCGCCCCCAGCGAGAACACGTCCGTGGCCGGGGTGACCGCCGCGCCGCGCACCTGCTCCGGTGCCAGGAAGCCGGGGGAGCCGACCGCCGTGCCGACGTGGGTGAGCGTGGAGGCGCCGGTGGCCCAGGCGATGCCGAAGTCGATGATCCGCGGGCCCTTGGGGGACAGCAGGATGTTGGACGGCTTGAGGTCCCGGTGCACCACACCGGCCTCGTGCACCGCCACCAGCCCCTCGGACAGGGCCGCGCCGATCGCCGCCGCGTCGGCCGCGAACAGCGGGCCCTCCTCGGCGACCTTGTCGTGCAGGGAGGGGCCGGGCACGTACTGCGTGGCGAACCACGGCCGCTCGGCCTCCAGGTCCGCCGCCACCAGCCGCGCCGTGCAGCCGCCCCGGATACGCCGGGCCGCCGACACCTCGCGTGCGAAACGGGACCGGAACTCCTGGTCCTCCGCGAGATCGGGCCGGATCACCTTCAGCGCGACCCGCTGGCCCTTCTTGTCGGAGCCGAGATAGACCACGCCCATCCCGCCCGCGCCGAGCCGTCGGTGAAGCCTGAACGAGCCGACGACGCGCGGGTCCTCGCGCCTCAGGCGCATCATCGCCATGTTCATCCCCGCTGCCCGGTCCCTGTGACGTGCCCAGCTTACGTTTCCACGGCCGCCCGCGCGCAGAGGCCGCGCCCTCTCGGGCCGATGGATTGCGCCTACCCCATGCCCGAGGTGAAACGCGGTCAGCGACACGGATCTTGCTGTGTGGTTGGTGTGAGGACGTGATCAACCCTCTGACCTGGCACGGAGGTTGACTTTAAGTCAATCGGTCGGACGGGTCGACCCGGAGGGGACCGGGGCGGGAGCGGACGGCCGGCGCCCCGGCCGTTCACGGGGCCGCCCCGCCGTCAAGCCCCCGGCCCCTGCGGCCGAAGTGACTGAAGTCACGGCCGTCCATCTCTGGGAGGAGGAACGGGTACGGGCGCCCGCCACCCCTCCGGGAACACCCTGAGACTTCGCCCCGCGTCTCCACCCAGGGGAGTAGTCGGGGAGAGGAGGCTCATCCTCCGGGAGGCCCGCCATTCGGTACGAGGGCATGACGTCCGCCCCACCCCACGTCCCTAGATTTGTACACAAGCGGCGGGTGCGGCGCTCGCCCCCCGAGGCATGACGCCCGCCGCTGCCAACAACCGAATCGGCCGGGGAGAGGGACCATGGTCCACACGGCACCGAGGCGCGACGCACTCGCTCGCCGTCCGGCGGGCCGCCGCCACCCAGTGGTGGCGACGCTCATGGCCCTTCCCCTGGCGGCCCTGCTCCTGCTCGTCTTCGACGGCTGGGAGACGGTGGCCACACAGGCGTCGTCCGTGGGTGCGATGCTGGGGCGCTGAGAAGCGGACCCAGGCCCGGAAGAGCGGTCCGGGCGGGATACCCCTCCCATCCAGGAAACCCCGTGGGGACGGGGGTGCGACGGACGGCACGCAATGCCGGCGCAGCTGGGGAGCTGCGCCGGCATTGCGTTTCCGGCGCCCCCACTACGCTCACCTGCTGTGACCCGAGAAGCAGCCCCGGCCCTGACCGCCCGGCTCCGCACGGCCGTCCACCCCGGCGCGGGCCCGTGCGCCTGTGTCTGCGGCCCGCTGGCCGACCGCCCGGACGCCACCGTCGTCCGGCACGGCACGACGGTCGCCAAGGCCCACGCCCCAGGCACCGACCCGCGCGAGCTGACCCTCCGCCTGACCGTGGCCGCCCGCCTCCCGGGCGTCCTGCTGTCCCCGCTCACCCCCGCCCCGGCCCACCTGGACGACCGCCTCGTCACCCACTGGCCCTACGGCACCCCGGTGGACCGGGACGACCCCGACGCCGCCCCCTGGGAAGAGACCGCCCGCCTCCTCGCCCGCCTCCACCGCACCCCTCCACCCGAGGGACTGCCCCCGATGCGCGGCCCCGCCAAGGCGGCCCAGGCGATATCCCGCCTGCGCCGCACCCTCCGCGACCGCACCTCCACCCCCGCGCCCACCTCCACCCCCGCGCCCACCTCCGCCGAAGCCGCGCCCGTCCTGGCCGCCTGGGCCGCCCTCCCGCCCTGGGCCCGTGCCGAAGCCTCCGCCCCCGGCACCCCCGCGCTCTGCCACGGCGACCTGCACCTCGGCCAGCTCGTCCGTCACCCCGCCCCCGACGGCCCCTGGCGCCTGATCGACGTCGACGACCTCGGAGTCGGCACCCCCGCCTGGGACCTCGCCCGCCCCGCCGCCTGGTACGCCTGCGGCCTCCTCCCGCCCGACGAATGGCTCCGCTTCCTGACCGCCTACCAGGCGGCCGGCGGCCCGGCCGTGCCGGAGGACGGCGACCCCTGGCCCGTGCTGGACGTCCCGGCCCGCGCGCTCACCGTGCAGACCGCGGCCCTCGCTCTCACCAAGGCCCTCACGGCGGGCCGTCCGCTGGACGAGGTGGAGCGGGCTGTCGTGGACGCCTGCGCGCGAATGACGGGTGCCCCCGCCCAGTTGGACCGCGAATTCCCGGAATAGGCTGCAACCGACCGGGGCAGGACGGAGTCTGTCCTGGGGAAACACCAAGCAGTACCCGACGGCGAGGAGTTGAGCCGAACCATGCAGTGTCCGAAGTGCCATGCGCCGATGCACACCTACAACCGCAACGGCGTCCAGATAGAGCAGTGCAACGGCTGCCGCGGCATCTTCCTCGACTACGGCGAGCTGGAGGCGCTGACCCGTATGGAGTCCCAGTGGACCCAGCCCGGCCCGCCGCCGCCCGCCCAGCAGGGCTACCCCGCCGCCGCCCCGCCCGCGCCCGCGTGGGGCACCCCGCACGGCGGTCATCACGGCGGCGGCCACTACGGCGGCCACCACCGCCACAAGAGCTTCGGCCACATGCTCTTCTCGAGCTGAGACACGAAGAAGCCCCGGCCGTACGAGACGGCCGGGGCTTCTTCGGTGTGTGGACGATACTGGGATTGAACCAGTGACCTCTTCCGTGTCAGGGAAGCGCTCTCCCGCTGAGCTAATCGTCCTCGGGACCACGATCACTCGATGTCACTCGACGTCGCTCGTCGGAGTGGATCATGGGCACTGCGTGCGCGATACTGGGATTGAACCAGTGACCTCTTCCGTGTCAGGGAAGCGCTCTCCCGCTGAGCTAATCGCGCGGGATGGGACCTTCGAGAAGATCCAGTGGACGATACTGGGATTGAACCAGTGACCTCTTCCGTGTCAGGGAAGCGCTCTCCCGCTGAGCTAATCGTCCTTGGAGGTGGAGACGGGATTTGAACCCGTGTAGACGGCTTTGCAGGCCGTTGCCTCGCCTCTCGGCCACTCCACCAGGAGTGTAGGGGATCGGGAAGACCCCTAGTTCCTGCGAGCGGACGACGAGGCTCGAACTCGCGACCTCAACCTTGGCAAGGTTGCGCTCTACCAACTGAGCTACGTCCGCTTGTCGTTTCGGTCGGCTTGCGCGTCCCGGCGACGTGTTGAACTCTAGCGGATTCCTGAGCCAGCACAAAAACGCGTTTGCGCAGCGTGCTGCGGTGCACCCGGCGGACGCCATCGCCGAGGACCCCACAAGGCGCCTGTCCGGCTCGGCTTCCGCACACCCGGCCTAGACTCGGCCGTGTGCTCCACCTCCCGGCCGCCGCCCCCTTCCCGGCTCCTCTGGCCCGCTTCGGCGACCGCGTCGCCACCGGCCTCCTGGACGTCACCAGTGACCCCGCCGCCCTCGACTCCACCGGCTTCTGGGCCGTCGTCGCGGACTACGAGGGCGGGCTGACCTGCGCGCGCTTCGCCGACGTACGGCACGCGCCGGTGCCCGCCCCGGTGCCGGGCGCCTGGCGGGGACCCGCGCCCGAGCAGTGGACGACCTCCCTGGACCGCGCCGCCTATGTACGGGCCGTGCACCGCATCCGGGAACACATCGCGGCCGGCGAGGTCTACCAGGCCAACCTCTGCCGGGTGCTGAGCGCGCCGGTCGACGCCGACGCCGACGTGGACGCCCTCACCTCCCTCCTGGCGCGCGGCAACCCCGCCCCCTACGCGGGCACCGTACGGCTGCCCGCGCACGGGGTGGAGATAGCCACCGCCTCGCCGGAGCTCTTCCTGCGGCTGGACGGCCGCACCGTCGAGTCCGGCCCCATCAAGGGGACCGGCCGTACGGAGGCTGACCTGCTGGAGAAGGACTACGCCGAGAACGTGATGATCGTGGACCTGGTCCGCAACGACATCGGCCGCGTCTGCGCCACCGGCAGCGTCACCGTCCCCGACCTGTGCGTCACCGAGAAGCACCCCGGCCTGGTCCACCTCGTCTCCACCGTGCGCGGCGAACTGCGCGAAGGGACCGGCTGGCCCGGACTGCTCGAAGCGGCCTTCCCGCCCGGCTCGGTCACCGGCGCCCCCAAACCGAGCGCGCTCACGATCATCGCCGCCCTGGAGACCGCGCCGCGCGGCCCCTACTGCGGAGGCATCGGCTGGGTCGACGCCGACCGGGGCACCGCCGAGCTGGCCGTCGGCATCCGCACCTTCTGGATCGAGCGGACCCCCGACGGCACCGCCACCCTGCGCTTCGGCACCGGCGCCGGGATCACCTGGGGTTCCGACCCCGACGGGGAGTGGCGCGAGACCGAACTCAAGGCGTCCCGGCTGCTCACGGTAGCGTCGGGGCAGTACACGGACAGTGGAAAGGCCCGCACATGAGCATCTGGCTGGACGGCGCCCTGCGGGACGCCACGACCGCGAGCGTCTCCGTCTTCGACCACGGACTGACCGTGGGCGACGGCGTCTTCGAGACGCTGAAGGCGGTCGAGGGAAAGCCGTTCGCGCTCACCCGGCACCTCGACCGGCTGACCCGCTCCGCCCGCGGCCTCGGTCTGCCCGACCCCGACCACGACGAGGTCGCCCGCGCCTGCGCGGCCGTGCTGGAGGCCAACCCCATGCCGCTCGGGCGGCTGCGCGTCACGTACACCGGCGGGCAGGCGCCCCTCGGCTCGGAGCGCGGCGCGCACGGTCCGACCCTGGTCGTCGCGATCAGCGAGACCACCCGCCGCCCCGACTCCACGGCCACCGTCACCGTCCCGTGGACCCGCAACGAACGCGGCGCCCTCACCGGCCTGAAGACCACCTCGTACGCCGAGAACGTCGTCGCCCTCGCCCGCGCCCACGAACAGGGCGCGTCCGAGGCGCTGTTCGCCAACTCCGTGGGACAGCTCTGCGAGGGCACCGGCTCCAACGTCTTCGTCGTCCTCGACGGCGAGATCCACACCCCGCCGGTCCCCTCCGGCTGCCTGGCCGGCATCACCCGCGCGCTGACCGTCGAGTGGACGGGCGCCAGGGAGACCGACCTCCCGCTGGACGTGCTGGAGCGCGCCGACGAGGTCTTCCTGACCTCCTCGCTGCGTGACGTGCAGGGCGTGCACCGGGTCGACGGCCGTGAACTGCCGGGCGCGCCGGGGCCGGTGACCGCGAAGGCGATGCGGATCTTCGAGGAGCGCTCGCGCGCCGACATGAACCCGTAGGGTCACCTCGGCCCGGCGGGCGCGCTGAATCCAGCTGAATCCGGGCCGCGGAACGGGTACAACTCCCGTGATGACGACGACACTGCGGCCGACCGAGCCGCTTCAGCAGCAGGCGGGCGGCGCCCGTTCGCGCCGCTTCCAGGTATGTGTGAACAGCCGTCCGGCCGGCGAGATCCACATAGAGACCTCCCCGGCCCTCGGCCCCTCGGTGGCCCGCGTCACCGGGCTGCGGATCGACGAGCCGGACCGGCGGCGGGGCCGGGGCACGGTGGCCATGCTCGCCGCCGAGGAGGTCGCGCGCGGCTGGGGCTGCGGCCAGGTCGAGCTGCTGATCCCCGCCGGGGCCGACGCCGCCCTCCGGCTCGCCGACTCCCTCGGCTACACCCTGCGCAACCGCACCATGCGCAAGCGGCTCGGCGAGGTCCCGCCCGAGCTGCCGCCAGGCAGCCGGGTGCGGCCGATGACCGAGGAGGAGTTCGCGGCCTGGCAGGCCGCCGAGACGGTGCGGTACGCGCGCCAGTGGGCCTCGCGCGGTCTGTCCGAGGCGGACGCGCGCGCCAAGTCCGCCGCCGACCACGCGGCACTGCTCCCGGACGGGCTCGGCACCACCGGGGTGTGGTTCGGCGTCCTGGAGCACGAGGGGACGCGTGTGGGACACCTGTGGCTCGCCCCCCGTGACGGCGAGACCTGGATCTTCGACGTCGAGACCGAGGCCGCCCTGCGCGGCCGGGGCCACGGCCGGACGCTCCTGCTGCTGGCGGAGGCCCGCACGATCGGCCGGGGCGAGCCCACGCTCATGCTCAACGTCTTCGCGGGCAACACCCCGGCCGAGCGGCTGTACGAGTCGCTCGGCTACGAGACGACCCGCCGCACCTTGTACAAGCCGCTGCTGTAGCGGCTCAGGCCGCCGGTCCGCCCAGCAGACGGTCGGCGATGTCCTCGATCCGCCCGCGCAGCCCTTCCTGGCTCTTGCCGCCGTCCAGGCGCTCGCCGCCGATGACGTAGGTCGGGGTGCCGGTGACGCCGATCGCCTTGCCCTCGGCCTGGTCGGCGTCGACGATCAGGATGTGCCGTCCGTCGATGAGGGCGACGTCGAACTCCTCGGCGTCCAGGCCGAGTTCACGGGCGATGTCCACCAGTACGGCCTCGCCCCGCCGGTCCAGCTCCTCGACCCGCGCCAGCACGGCCTCGATGTACGGCCAGCCCTGCCCCTGCTCCGCCGCCTCCTCGGCGGCCTGGGCGGCGGCGAAGGCGTGCTTGTGCTTCTCCAGCGGGAAGTGCCGCAGCCGGATCTCCAGCCGGTCGCCGTAGCGGGCGCGCAGGGCGCGTACGTCGTCGAGGGCGCCGCGGCAGTCGGGGCACTGCAGTTCGCACCAGATGTCGAGCACGACGGGCTCGGACTGTGCGGGGGAGGTGTCGCTCATGCCGCCCAGTCTTCCAGGCGGACGCGTCCGGCCCGATCCGGGCCACCCCGGGACGGTTCCGGGGACATCCCTGAGAAGTCCCTGATCTCCGGGCCGCACCATGGCCCCGCCGGTGCCGGACGGTGCAGGATGGAAGGGGCGAAGCGGACCGTCGGTGCAAGCGCACCCGCCGGTTCACTCGCCGCCCCTCGGCCCGGAGCACCGGACCGGGGACCGACCGACCCCGCCAGGAGGACCGGATGCTCGCCGAGACCATCTGCTCCGCCGTGTCCGCGGCGGGCCTGGGCATCGCCGCGGTCACCGCCTACCGCAAGCGCTTCCTGACCGCCCTGCGCATCACGGCCTACTCGCTGATCCCGGTCGGCCTGGTGATGACCGGAGCCGTCGCCTGGCTCGCCCGCACCGCCTTCAGCCCCCTGGCCTGGGCCGGCTTCGGGGTGCTCGGCGCGTCCTGGGCGCTCTTCGCCCTCACCCGCGCGGTGGAGCGCCGCCGGGGCCTCCGTGCCGGACGGGCGGGTACCGGCGAGGCCAAGGCCGCTCCGGCGAGCCCCTCCGCCTCGGCTCCCGCGCTCGGCCGGGGCACCGGCCGCGACGCCCGGCCGGGCAAGCCCTCCTCTGCCGCCGCCTCTCCTTCTTCCTCCTCGGAGGACTTCAGCGACATCGAGGCGATCCTCAAGAAACACGGCATATGAACAACGGCATATGAGCGACGGCATATGCCGACACCGATGACCTGCGCATGACGGACGCCTCGCCACATACCGTCACCACACGCACGAAACCGTTCACCACGCGGAGCGACGCGAAAGCTACGGTACGAATTCGGCGAAGTCCCGCACTTTACGTGCGTGTTGATCGCGTACAGGGCCTGACCTGGGTCATCATCACCGCGAGATGGTCGACACGACACAGAGCGAGGCCGCGCCGCAGAAGGACGAGCCGCGCGGGTGCCTCTTCGCCCTTTCCCAGCCACCGCTGATGATCTTCCTGGCGGTGATCGGGGGCCTGATCCTCATGGCTGCGCTGCACGACCTGCTGTTGCTGTGAGCCGTACGCGTCCGTCCCGGCGTCACCCGCCGGGACGGACGTCGGCCCGACCGGCCCCGCGCCGGGACCCGCTCAGCCCGCCGCCTCCTTGCGACGCGCCCGGTAGGCCGCCACATGCAGCCGGTTCCCGCAGGTCCGGCTGTCGCAGTAGCGGCGCGAGCGGTTGCGGGAGAGATCCACGAACGCGCGCCGGCAGTCCGGTGCCTCGCACCGCCGCAGCCGCTCCTGCTCCCCGGCCACCACGAAGAAGGCCAGCGCCATCCCGCAGTCGGCGGCGAGGTGGTCGGACAGCGAGGCGCCGGGGGCGAAGTAGTGCACGTGCCAGTCGTAGCCGTCGTGGTCCGTCAGGCGCGGCGTGGTGCCCGCGGCCGCGACCAGCTCGTTGATCATCTTTGCCGCCGCGCGGGCGTCCGGCGCCGCGAAAATGCTTGCGAACCGCCCCCGGATCTCGCGCACGGCCGACAGGTCCGACTCGGACAGCGTGCCGATGTCACTGACGGCGTGGCCCCGCGTGAACTCCGCCAGCGCCGCCACGTCCAGCAGCCCGTCCGCCGCCGTGTCGTCCTCCGGCGCGGTGTTCACCAGATCCACCACGGTGTCGAGCGCGCACCGGGTGTCGTGGGTGATCAGCACGTTTCGCTCCCTGGCCTGAGGGTCGGGCGAGCGCCCGCCGATGGGGGCAGATGGTAGCGACAACCGCGCCCGCCCCACCGGGGGCCGCCCCGCGGCCTCCCCTGCCCGTGCAACGCCCGCCCGGCCCCTGTGGTTCCCGCACGGGCTCCCGCGCGGCCCGCAGCGCACAGCGGCGCCGCCCCGTGAACGCTCACGGTGGCGACGCCGCTGGGTGCCCTATGCGGTTGTCTCGGCCCGCGCCGTCTCCCCGAGTGGACGGCGCCGGGCGGCTCGGTGGGGTGTCGTGGCCTAGTTCTCCGCCAGGATGTGCGACAGCTCCTGGTCGAGATCGAAGTGCCGGTGTTCCGTGCCGGGCGGCACGGCGGCGTCGGTCCGCTTCAGGAAGGACTCCAGGGCCCGCGCGGGGGCCTCCAGCAGAGCCTCGCCCTCCGGAGAGCTGAGGGCGATGCAGACGACGCCCTGACCATGACTGCGCGACGGCCAGACGCGGACGTCGCCGGTACCGGTGGGGCGGTGCAGCCCCTCAGCGAGGAGGTCGCGGGCGAACACCCACTCGACGGTCTCCTCGGCTCCGGTGTGGAAGGTGGCGTGCACGGCGTAGGGGTCGGCCGTGTCGTACCGCAGGCCTGCGGGGACAGGCAGGGAGGACTCGCTCGACACAACGAGGCGCAGGTGCAGCTCGCAGCTGACCGTGGTGTTCATAAGCGCCAGGGCCTTTCGCTCAGTGTGCGCTCGGGGATTCGCACGTCGGCGAAATCGACATGCCACCTACGGTGCCGTTGTAAACCCCTCTGAGGGTTTTGCGTGGCTTTACGTACCTCTTCCGGCCGAGAAGTTGTACGAGATCTGCCACCATTCCAGTGACTCATTCGCTCCGGTAGGGTTTGACCCTATGAATACACAGAGTGACGAGCCTGGTGAGGTCGCCGTGGCGCCGGACAGGACGGGGCCGGACAGTGAGCCGGCCGGGGACGGTCTAGGCTCGCGGGCGCCGCGGTTCGTCAAGAGACGCAGGGCCCTGCACCTGAGCTGGCAGGTCGGCGTCTTCGTGATCGGGCTCGCCGTGGTCGCGGCCGGCATCGTGATGCTCCCGCTGCCCGGACCCGGCTGGGTCGTGATCTTCGGCGGCATGGCGATCTGGGCGACCGAGTTCGTCTGGGCCCAGCTCGTGCTGCGCTGGACGAAGCGCAAGGTGACCGAGGCTGCGCAGAAGGCCCTGGACCCGCGCGTACGCCGCCGGAACATCACGCTCACCGTGATCGGCCTGATGATCATCGGCGTGCTCGCCGGGATCTACCTCTGGAAGTTCGGCGTCGTCGTGCCCTGGAAGATCCAGGACCAGTGAGGCAGGTCCGCAGGTGGTCACAGGCACCCTCTGACATGGGGTAATGTTCTTCCTGTGCCCAGGGCGATTAGCTCAGTGGGAGAGCGCTTCGTTCACACCGAAGAGGTCACTGGTTCGAACCCAGTATCGCCCACCCTGGACCGGAGGCCCGTCTGCGAACAGCAGGCGGGCCTTCGGCGTGTGCACGTAAAAAGCGGCGGGCTTCGTCAAGGTCCCCTTCCGGGCGAACCGGACCGCACCCGGGAGCGGCCGATTCCGGCCGACGGCGGAAATGCCGACGATATTCCGAGGGAAAGCGTCCGGATTTCCCGCAAGTGCGACAACATGCGAATTCCCGGAGCCGCCAAGTCCCCTTTGTGCGCACCCTTCTGATTCCCGGTCACCACCGCCCCCGCCCCGCGCGCCCGGCGCCAGGGCCGGCCGGCCGCCCCCGGACGGTTTGGACTCGCCCCGCCCGGACCTGTATGGTTCAGTGCGTTGCCGGGCGATTAGCTCAGTGGGAGAGCGCTTCGTTCACACCGAAGAGGTCACTGGTTCGAACCCAGTATCGCCCACCGGCACGAGGAGCCGGTCCGCACACAGCGGGCCGGCTCTTCCGCTGTCCGGGCACGCCCCGGCTACGCCGCCGCCGACAACTCCTGCCGCAGCGGCCACTCCGTACTCACCAGCTCCGGCGAACCGCTGCGCGCGAACCACGCCTGGAGCCCCCGCGCCTGCGCCGCGTGCCAGCCGACCTGCAACGCGTGCAACTCCGCCGGGGACAGCCGCTCCAGCCGCGCCGCGAACCGCCGCCCCACCGCCCGTACGACGTCCAGCGCCGCCATCGCGTCCGCCGCCGCGTCGTGCGCGTCGCTCAGCGCCACCCCGTACTGCTCGCACAGATCGCCCAGCGTGCGGCGGCCCTTGCGGTAGCGGTCCAGATGCTTGTCCAGCACCCTCGGGTCCAGCACCCTGAGCGGCGCCGAGTCGAACCAACGGTCCAGCGACGACGCCCGGTGCCTGCGCAACTCCCGGTCCAGCAGCGTCAGATCGAAAGGCGCGTTCATCACCACCAGGGGCCGGCCCATCGCCGTGTGCTCGGCCAGCTGCTGGGCTATCTCGTACACCACCGGCGCCGGCCAGCGCCCGTTGTGCTGGAGGTGCTCCTCCGTCAGCCCGTGGACCGCCGTCGCCCCCTCGGGCACCGGCACCCCCGGATTCACCAGCCAGCGGCTCACCCGCGGCCGCGTCCCCGGCGCGTCCTGCACGACGACCGCGGCCGACACGATCCGGTCGGTCTCGACGTCCACGCCCGTCGTCTCCGTGTCGAAGGCGGCCAGCGCCCCCTCGTACCAGCACGTCATACCAACCCAACTCCTCGTCCACGCTCGACGGCTGACGTTCCGTCTTCTGCCCGTTTGGTGATACCCGGCCCGTTTGCGCCGTACGCCGGGAGGAGACAACAGGAGTACGGGTCTTTGCAGTTCAGCGGCCCGCAGTGGGGAAACCCCTGGTTCGGAAGGCTGTTGTTCATGGCCATGGCGCAGCCCGAGCGGAGCGGGCTGCTGCCCGACAGCGCGGGCCACCTTCGCGGCACCCTCGCCACCACCGCCTGCATGGAGACCCTGCAGGTCGGCTATCTGCACGCGGTCGCCGCCGCGGCCGGCTGCTCGCTGTCCCAGCCGTTCCCCGACAACGGCATCGACTGGCACGTCAGCCACAGCGCCCCCGGCCACACCGTCGACGACGAGGTCACCATCAAGGTGCAGCTCAAGTGCACCTACCAGATCGCCCCCCGGCCCCCCGGCCCCTTCTTCTCCTTCACCCTCGACAACGACCACCTGCGCAAACTCGCCCGCACCCCCGTCTCGGTGCACAAGATCCTCGTCGTCATGATCGTCCCGCGCTCCCAGGACGACTGGCTGCGCGCCGGACACGACCGGCTCGACCTCAGACACTGCTGCTACTGGGTCAACCTCGCCGGACACCCCGTCACCGGACGCACCCGCACCACCGTCCGCGTCCCCACCGCGCGCATCTTCGACGACCGGGCCCTGTGCGAGATCATGACGCGGGTCGGTACGGGAGGCAGACCATGACCGGCCCCGGCGAACCCGTCCGCCGCCTGCGCGCCCACCCCGACGACCCGGCCTGGCACCGGCCCCCCGACCCCGCCCGCGTCGACCCCGCCCACCTCGGCACCCTGCTGCGCCGCCACGGCTGGCAGCGGCGCGGCGGGGTCCCCGGACGCTACGGCCGCTGGACGCCGCCCGCCCCGGCCGACGGCCCCACCAGCCTCCTCGTCCCCGAGAGCCGGGCCTTCCCCGACGCCGACGACCTGCTCGGCGAGGCCCTCCACGCCCTGGACCGCACCGCCGCGCCCTCCGCCCGCGAGATCCTCATCGCCCTCGCCGTCCCCGCCGACGAGATCCGCTGGTACCGCGACACCCCCGGCGGCCCCGTCGACGGCGCCGCCCCCTGGACCCTCGACGAGCACCTGCGCACCGCCGCCCGCCGGACCCTCCTCGCCGCGGCCCTCGCCACCCGCGCCCGCACCGGCTACCACGGCGCCCGGCACCGCGGCCCGGCCGGCGCCCTGCTCGCCGGCGTCCTCGTCGGTCCCGCCACCGAGGGCCGCGCCCTGACCGCCTTCGCCCCGCTCCCCGCCGGCCGCCCCCTCGCCGTCCGGCTCCACCACGCCCTGCACGCCACCCGCGAGGCCATCGACTACCAGCGGGCCACCGGCTCCCCGGACGCCTTCGACGGCGCGGTCGGCGCGGGGGTCAGCCGCGAGCTCACCGAGGCGCTCACCGCGCTCGTCCGGGGCACCGAGGGCGCCCGTGTCGCCATCTCCTGGGCGCCCGCCGCCGGAGTGCCCGAGGGCTGCGCCGCCGTCACGGGCCCCGTGGAGTTCTCGCCCGGCGACCTCCCCGCCCTGCGCGCGGCCGGCACCCGCTACCTGCGCGCCGAACCGTCCGTGCCGGTCACCGTCACCGGGGTCGTCGTCCGGCTGCGCCGCTCCGGGCCCCGCGGGCCGGGCACCGTACGCCTGCGGGTCCTCGCGGGCGCCGAGGTGCCGCACCTGCGGCTCACCCTCGGCGAGGAGGACTACCGCGTCGCCGGTCACGCCCACCTCGTCGGCCTGCCCGTGCGGGTGCGCGGCCGGCTGGAGAGCCGGGGCGGCTTCCGCAGGCTCACCGGCGCCGGGGGCGTCGCCCCGGTCCCGGTCGACGAGACCGAACGCGACCGGCTGATGAAGACCCTCCAGGAGAACGCCGGCCTCCCGGAGGAGGCGTGCGCGGAGGCGGTGGAGGCGTACGAGGACGGGGACGGAAAGTAACCGTTTCGCGGTCGGCGGGGGCGGGTCGGTACGATCCCTTGTGCGCGCGCTCCTCGTACGGCGCCGCACTCAAGCCTTCAGTCAGGAGAGACCGGTGTCAGACGTCCGTGTGATCATCCAACGCGATTCCGAGCGGGAAGAGCGCGTGGTGACGACGGGCACTACCGCCGCCGACCTCTTCCCGGGCGAGCGCTCGGTCATCGCCGCGCGCGTGGCGGGCGAGCTGAAGGACCTCTCCTACGAGCTGTCCGACGGCGACGAGGTCGAGGGCGTCGAGATCTCCTCCGAGGACGGTCTCGCCATCCTGCGCCACTCCACCGCGCACGTCATGGCCCAGGCCGTGCAGGAGCTGTTCCCC
The DNA here is from genome assembly GCF_040645115.1 of Streptomyces sp. NPDC046860. Taxonomy (NCBI): domain Bacteria; kingdom Bacillati; phylum Actinomycetota; class Actinomycetes; order Kitasatosporales; family Streptomycetaceae; genus Streptomyces; species Streptomyces sp. NPDC046860. The sequence continues at coordinate 200,172 of NZ_JBEYXQ010000009.1, forward strand.
GAGGCCAAGCTCGGCATCGGTCCGCCGGTCAAGGACGGCTTCTACTACGACTTCGACGTCGAGAAGCCCTTCCACCCCGATGACCTCAAGGCCATCGAGAAGAAGATGCAGGAGATCCAGAAGCGGGGCCAGAAGTTCTCCCGCCGCGTGGTCTCCGACGAGGACGCCCGCGCCGAGCTGGCCGACGAGCCGTACAAGCTGGAGCTGATCGGCCTCAAGGGCTCGGCCTCCTCCGACGACGGCGCGGACGTCGAGGTCGGCGCCGGCGAGCTGACCATCTACGACAACCTGGACGCCAAGACCGGCGAGCTGTGCTGGAAGGACCTCTGCCGCGGTCCCCACCTGCCCTCCACCCGGAACATCCCGGCGTTCAAGCTGATGCGCAACGCGGCCGCCTACTGGCGCGGCAGCGAGAAGAACCCGATGCTCCAGCGCATCTACGGCACCGCCTGGCCGTCCAAGGACGAGCTGAAGGCGCACCTGGAGTTCCTCGCCGAGGCCGAGAAGCGCGACCACCGCAAGCTCGGCAACGAGCTGGACCTCTTCTCCGTCCCGGAGCAGATCGGCTCGGGCCTCGCCGTCTTCCACCCCAAGGGCGGCATCATCCGCCGGGTCATGGAGGACTACTCCCGCCGCCGCCACGAGGAGGAGGGGTACGAGTTCGTCTACACCCCGCACGCGACGAAGGGGAAGCTCTTCGAGACCTCGGGCCACCTGGACTGGTACGCCGACGGCATGTACCCGCCCATGCAGCTCGACGAGGGCGTGGACTACTACCTCAAGCCCATGAACTGCCCGATGCACAACCTGATCTTCGACGCGCGCGGCCGCTCGTACCGTGAACTGCCGCTGCGCCTCTTCGAGTTCGGCACCGTGTACCGGTACGAGAAGTCGGGCGTCGTACACGGCCTCACCCGGGCCCGCGGCTTCACCCAGGACGACGCGCACATCTACTGCACCCGCGAGCAGATGTCGGAGGAGCTGGACAAGACCCTCACCTTCGTCCTCGGCCTGCTGCGCGACTACGGTCTGACCGACTTCTACCTGGAGCTGTCCACCAAGGACCCGGAGAAGTTCGTCGGCTCCGACGAGGCGTGGGAGGAGGCGACCGAGACCCTCCGTCAGGTCGCCGAGAAGCAGGGTCTGCCTCTCGTCCCCGACCCCGGTGGCGCCGCGTTCTACGGCCCGAAGATCTCCGTCCAGGCCAAGGACGCCATCGGCCGGACCTGGCAGATGTCGACCATCCAGCTCGACTTCAACCTGCCCGAGCGGTTCGACCTGGAGTACACCGGCCCCGACGGCACCAAGCAGCGCCCGGTGATGATCCACCGCGCCCTGTTCGGCTCCATCGAGCGGTTCTTCGCCGTGCTCCTGGAGCACTACGCGGGTGCCTTCCCGGCGTGGCTCGCCCCCGTGCAGGCGGTCGGCATCCCGATCGGTGACGCCCACGTCGAGTACCTGGAGAAGTTCGCGGCCGCGGCCAAGCGCAAGGGCCTGCGGGTCGAGGTGGACTCCTCCTCCGACCGGATGCAGAAGAAGATCCGCACCGCGCAGAAGCAGAAGGTGCCGTTCATGATCATCGTCGGTGACGAGGACATGAACGCGGACACCGTCTCCTTCCGCTACCGCGACGGCTCGCAGGAGAACGGCATCCCCTTCGAGGACGCCATCGCCAAGATCGAGAAGGTCGTGGCGGAGCGGGTCCAGGTCTGATCCACGACCGGCTGACGAAGAACCCCCGGGGCGTCAACGCCGCCCCGGGGGTTCTTAGTCCTCCTCCCGCGAGAACACCTGCAGCAGCCACGAGGAGAACGACCCCGTCACCGCGCCCAGCAGCGCCAGACCGCCGGCCATCATCGCCGACGCGATCACCCGGCCGCCGGTGGTCACCGGGACGATGTCGCCGTAGCCGACCGTGGAGAGGGTGGAGCAGGCCCACCAGACCGCGTCCCCGAAGTTCCGCATGTTCGAGCCGGGCGCGCCCCGCTCCTGCTGGTAGACCGCGAGGGCGCCGGTGAACCCCATGAGCAGCGTGGACAGGCCCGAGTAGGCGATCACCCGCGAGTACAGAGGCAGCCGGGGCAGCCCGCGCCGGTGCTGGAGCGTCTCGTAGATCCGCACGATCCGCAGCGGGCGCAGCAGCGGCAGGATCAGCACGAGCGTGTCCAGCAGATGGGTGTGCACGAAACTCGGGCCCTGGCCGCTGAGCCGCCAGCGCACCGCGTAGTCCACGGCGAACAGGGCCCAGCAGGCCAGCAGCAGCGCGATCCACAGGTCCTCCCACGCCGTGCCGGGGCGCGGGGCGAGCACGAGCGCGGCGTACGAGCCGAGGAAGGTCAGCGACGCCACCGTGAGGGGCATCTCGGCGCGGATCTCCCAGCGCGTCCTGGAGCGGTCGGGGTGCACCGGCCCAGCTTCGCCGCTCGCCGCCGCCCCGCCGCCCCGGCGACACGCCGCGAACGGGCGAAGTAATATGCTGCCTTGCATGACGAGTGAGCCGGAACAGCAGATCGGAGTGGGGACGCAGGACGCGTTCCAGCGCCTGTGGACGCCCCACCGGATGGCCTACATCCAGGGCGAGAACAAGCCGAGCGGTCCGGGTGCGGACGACGGCTGCCCGTTCTGTTCCATCCCGGCCAAGTCCGACGAGGACGGTCTGATCGTCCGGCGCGGTGAGCACGTGTACGCGGTGCTCAACCTCTACCCGTACAACGGCGGCCATCTGATGACCGTGCCGTACCGGCACGTGGCCGACTACACCGATCTGACCGGGCCGGAGACCGCCGAGCTGGCGGAGCTGACCAAGCAGGCGATGACGGCGCTGCGCACGGCGTCCGGCGCGCACGGCTTCAACATCGGCATGAACCAGGGCGCGGTGGCCGGTGCCGGCATCGCCGCCCATCTGCACCAGCACATCGTGCCGCGCTGGGGCGGGGACACGAACTTCATGCCGGTGGTGGGACACACCAAGGTGCTGCCGCAACTGCTCGGCGACACCCGCGAGATGCTCGCGCAGGCGTGGCCGGCCGCCTGACCTGACCGGCGCTCCCGGGGGGAGCGCCAGAAGGTCACGCGTCGTAGAGGTCGGCCTTCCTCGGGCTCGGGTCCTGGACCAAGCCGCTGAGGAACGCCGAGCGGGCGCCGAACTTCTCGGTGTCCACGCCGTTCTCCTTGAGCACCTTGATCGCGGCCGAGTGCACCACCCGCAGCACCGGGGTGGCGGCGCGCAGGGCGTCGTCGGCCATGAAGCGGTGGCGCCAGGGCTGGTCGGCCCAGGCGTGCCGCAGGCCGAAGGGCTCGGGGAGGGCGATGGAGCCGCCGAGCCAGTTCAGGGCCGGGGTGTACCAGGTGAGCGGGGCGCGGACGGCGAGCCGTACGACCTCGTCGGTGGGGACCAGGGGGAGCTTGACGGTGCGGTTCTCCCACGGCTTGAGGGACTTGGCGACCTCCTTGGTGGGGGCCGCGGGCTTGGCGTGGAAGAGGGGGTTGACCGGGCCGAGCGCGTGGCCGGTGACCTCGATGCGCAGCGTCTCGTGCAGGACGGTCACCGTGATCATCATGGTGAGGACGAGCTGGCCGTCCCACAGCGTCCACTGGACGCCGAGGTAGTGGCGGTCGCCGCTGCCGAACTGCTGCTTGTTGCAGATCTCCTGTATGGCGTGCGGCTTGATCTGGAACGCCTCGACGTCCGTGCCCTCGGGGCGGGAGACCGCGTCGGCCTTCTCGCCGATCGGGGTGACGATCCAGTGCCGTATCGACGGGCGGGGGAATCCGCCGGTGTTGAGCGGGCCGCGCTCCAGCAGGCTGAGCTGGTCGTGGATGGCGCGGATGACGTCCCAGCTCCTGAAGGGGTGGATCTCGCGCGGCGGGTCGGCCGACACGAGGTCCTCGGCGAGCTGCCAGGAGCCCCAGCGGGTGCCCATGCCGAGGATGCCCTTGGGTCCGGCGTAGAAGACGGAGTTGGAGCGCTGTTCGGCGCCGAGCCGGGCCAGGGACTGGCGCAGCTGTTCGGCGGCGGTCTCGCCGGGGCTGCGGGGCACGGCCTCGGGGACCTTGGCGCCGACGCTGCTGCCCGACAGCAGTCCGGCCCAGCGTTCGCGCAGATCGGCGGCGGTGCGCTCGCAGATGCGGCGGGCCCAGAACCAGCCCAGCACCGGGGCGACGACGGCCGCGCGGACGTACCAGCCGAGGATGCCGCCGAAGGGCAGCTTCAGCAGGAAGAGCACGGCGAGGACGCCGACCCCGGCGAGCAGGGCGGTGCCCAGGGCTCCGGCCCGGCCCTCGCGTTTGGCGAGGAAGGAGCGCAGGAGGAAGACGAGGAGCCAGGCGAGGAGGCCGGGCAGGAAGATCAGGCCGCACACGACCATGACGAGGGACAGTTTGTTGTCGCGCTCGCGGCGGATGTTGTTGGCGGCCAGGCAGTGTTCCACGACGACCTGGGGTTCGGCGCCGAAGGACTGGATCAGGGGCTTGCGGCCCGGTGCGAGCATGCGGTCGGCCACGGCGCGGGAGAACGCCTCGCCCAGGTTGGGGCGGAACAGCGGAACGCGTCCGGGCTTGACGGTGGACGCGTGCCATTCGTTGTCGGCGTTCTTGATGTCCGCCATCGCGTTGTCCCGGTAGGCCGCCGAGGCCAGCGCGAGGGTGGCCGCCTGGCCCTCGTCCCCGGAGACGGGCACCTGAGGACCGTCCCACTCCGTACCTACCGACATTCCCGCCCCCATCGCCGCCGTGTCGCTCCTGCGGCCTTCCCGGCTTCCCCGCCGCGCACACCTGCCGAACCGGACATCGTTGCGAAGTCCGGTGGCCACGGCGCCGGTCGGGCCGGGCCGGGACCGGCGTCGCAAGCGTATCCGCAGCCGCCCCCCGCGCGTCGGCGGACGGCCGAAGCCGCCCGCCGGCGCCGGGTCAGGGGGTGTGGCCGGCCTGTTCGCGCAGCCGCTCGGCGACCTGTGGGGGCATCGGTTCGTGGCGGGCGTAGGCGCGGCTGAAGGTGGCCGTGCCGTGGGAGAGGGAGCGCAGGTCGATGGCGTACCGGCCGATCTCGAACTCGGGCACCTCGGCGCGGATCAGGGTGCGGCCGAAGCCGGTCTGCTCGGTGCCGAGGACCCGGCCGCGCCTGCTGGACAGGTCGCTCATGACGGCGCCGACGTAGTCGTCGGGCACCAGGACGCCGACCTCGGCGACGGGTTCGAGCAGGTGGATGCGGGTCTCGCCGGCCGCCTCGCGCAGGGCGAGCGCGCCCGCGGTCTGGAAGGCGGCGTCGGAGGAGTCCACCGAGTGCGACTTGCCGTCGAGCAGGGTGACGCGCAGGTCGACCAGGGGGTAGCCGGCGGCGACGCCCTTGGCGGCCTGGGCGCGGATGCCCTTCTCGACGGAGGGGATGAACTGGCGGGGCACCGCGCCGCCGACCACCTTGTCGACGAACTCGATGCCGGAGCCGCCGGGCAGCGGTTCGACCTCGATCTCGCAGATGGCGTACTGCCCGTGGCCGCCGGACTGCTTGACGTGCCGGCCGCGTCCGGCCGCCTTGCCGGCGAAGGTCTCGCGCAGCGGCACCTTGTGCGGGACGACGTCGACCTGGACGCCGTAGCGGCTGCGGAGCCGTTCCAGCGCGACGTCGGAGTGGGCCTCGCCCAGGCACCACAGGACGACCTGGTGGGTGTCCTGGTTCTGTTCGAGGCGCATGGTCGGGTCCTCGGCGACGAGCCGGGACAGCCCGAGGGAGAGTTTGTCCTCGTCGGCCTTGCTGTGGGCCTGGATGGCGAGGGGGAGCAGCGGGTCGGGCATCCGCCAGGGTTCCATGAGCAGCGGGTCGTCCTTGGCGGACAGGGTGTCGCCGGTCTCGGCGCGCCCGAGCTTGGCGACGCAGACGAGGTCGCCGGCGACGGCCTGGGTGACCGGGCGCTGCTGCCTGCCGAAGGCCATGCTGAGGGCGCCGGACTTCTCGTCGACGTCGTGGTCCTCGTGCCCGCGGTCGGCGAGCCCGTGTCCGGAGACGTGGACGGTGTCTTCGGGGCGCAGGGTGCCGGAGAAGACGCGGACCAGGGAGATGCGGCCCACGTAGGGGTCGGAGGAGGTCTTGACGACCTCGGCGACCAGCGGGCCGTCGGTGTCGCAGGGGCTCAGGCGGCGGGGGGTGCCGTCGATGCCGGTGACCTCCGGCATGGGGTGCTCGAAGGGGGTGGGGAATCCCCGGGTGACCAGTTCGAGGAGTTCCACGGTGCCGAGGCCCTGGCGGGCGCCCTCGGCGGCGGGTGCGGCGGCGAGGACGGGGTGGAAGGTGCCCCGGGCCACGCCCTTCTCGAGGTCCTCGACGAGGGTTCCCACGTCGACCTGTTCGCCGCCGAGGTAGCGGTCCATCAGGGTCTCGTCCTCGCTCTCGGCGATGATCCCCTCGATGAGCCGGGCGCGGGAGTCCTGGAGGCCGGGGAGCTGGTCCTCGCCGGGCTCGGACTCCTTGCGCTCGCCGGGGGAGTAGTCGAAGAGCTTCTGGGAGAGCAGGCCGACGAGGCCGGTCACCGGGGCGTGCCCGTCGGGGCCGGCGGGGCCGCGCAGCGGGAGGTAGAGGGGCAGGACGGCGTCGGGGTCGTCGGCGCCGAACGCCTCGGCGCACACCCGGGTCATCTCCTCGAAGTCGGCGCGGGCGGACTCCAGGTGTGTGACCACGATGGCCCGGGGCATGCCGACGGCCTGGCACTCCTCCCACACCAGCCGCGTCGCGCCGTCCACGCCGTCGGAGGCGGAGACGACGAAGAGGGCCGCGTCCGCCGCGCGCAGACCGGCCCTGAGTTCACCGACGAAGTCGGCGTATCCGGGGGTGTCGAGGAGGTTGATCTTGACGCCGTCCCATTCGACGGGGACCAGCGAGAGCTGTACGGAGCGGTGCTGGCGGTGCTCGATGTCGTCGTAGTCGGAGAGGGTGGCGCCGTCCTCGACACGGCCCGCCCGGTTCACCGCTCCCGCGGTCAGTGCGAGGGCTTCCACCAGGGTGGTCTTGCCCGATCCGGAGGGGCCGACCAGCACCACGTTCCGGATGGACGCGGGGTGGTCGGCCGTCACTGCCCTGCCGGCGGCTCCGGGGTGTGCGTGAGTCTTGTCGCCCATGATCCTGCCTCCCGTGCACGGTGAGGTCATCGGGGACGCGAACGCGGCGGGGACCCGTGTGGATGCGTCGGCTCCGGCGGCGCCCGCGGTCCTTCGAGCTTTCCACTCCCGTCATCCCGCGTCCATACGACGGACCTCCGCGGGCCGCCGGCGGTCACGGATCGTGCCGCCGCCGAGGGTGCGCGCCCCCGTGCGCGGGCGCGCGTGGCTACGATGGGCCAGCCGACGGCCACCACGGGCCACGGCGACACCGACCGTCGGGAAGGCCATGCTGAACAAGTACGCGCGTGCATTCTTCACGCGTGTCCTCACGCCGTTCGCCGCGTTTCTCATCCGGCGGGGGGTGAGCCCCGACGCCGTCACGCTCGTCGGCACGGCCGGTGTGGTCGCGGGTGCGCTGGTCTTCTACCCCCGGGGAGAGTTCTTCTGGGGAACGATCGTGATCACGCTGTTCGTCTTCTCGGACCTGGTCGACGGGAACATGGCCCGCCAGCTGGGCCGCTCCAGCCGCTGGGGTGCCTTCCTGGACTCCACCCTGGACCGGGTCGCGGACGGCGCGATCTTCGGCGGGTTCGCCCTCTGGTATGCGGGCAACGGCGACGACAACGTGCTGTGCGCGGTCTCCATCTTCTGTCTCGCCAGCGGCCAGGTGGTCTCGTACACCAAGGCGCGCGGCGAGTCGATCGGGCTGCCGGTGGCGGTCAACGGGCTGGTCGAGCGGGCCGAGCGGCTGGTGATCTCGCTGGTCGCGGCCGGTTTCGCGGGCCTGCACAAGTTCGGTGTGCCGGGCATCCAGTGGCTGCTGCCGATCGCCCTGTGGATCGTCGCGGTCGGCAGTCTCGTCACGCTGGTCCAGCGGGTCGTCACCGTGCGCCGGGAGTCCGCCGAGGCCGAGGAGGCGGCCCTGCCGGGCGCCGGGAGCGAGGCGGCCAAGTGAGCACCGCCGAACGCCTCACCGACGGGCTGTACGGGCTCGGCTGGAGCACCGTGAGGAAGCTTCCCGAGCCGGTCGCCGCCCGGCTGGGCCAGACCGTCGCCGACATCGCCTGGAAGCGGCGCGGCAAGGGCGTCCAGCGGCTGGAGGCCAACTACGCGCGCGTGGTGCCCGACGCCACTCCCGAGCGGCTGGCCGAGCTGTCCCGCGCGGGCATGCGCTCCTACCTGCGGTACTGGATGGAGTCCTTCCGGCTGCCCGCGTGGAGCCCGGAGCGGGTGCGCACGGGCTTCGACCCCAAGGGCGCCCACTACCTGACGGACGGCCTGGCCAAGGGCAAGGGCGTGATACTGGCGCTGCCGCACCTGGCCAACTGGGACCTGGCCGGCGCCTGGGTCACCACGAGCCTCGGCATCCCCTTCACCACCGTCGCCGAGCGCCTGAAGCCCGAGACGCTGTACGACCGGTTCGTCGCCTACCGCGAGGGCCTGGGCATGGAGGTGCTGGCGCACAGCGGGGGCTCCGCGTTCGGCACCCTGGCCCGGCGGCTGCGCGACGGCGGCCTGGTCTGCCTGGTCGCCGACCGGGACCTGTCCGCCAGCGGCGTCGAGGTCGACTTCTTCGGCGAGCGCGCCCGGATGCCCGCGGGACCGGCCCTGCTCGCCCAGCAGACCGGCGCCCAGCTGCTCCCGGTGACCCTCTGGTACGACGACTCGCCCGTCATGCAGGGCCGGGTGCACCCGCCCGTCGAGGTGCCCGAGGAGGGTACGCGGACCGGGAAGACGGCCGTGATGACCCAGGCGCTGGCCGACGCCTTCGCCTCCGGGATCGCCGAGCACCCGGAGGACTGGCACATGCTCCAGCGGCTGTGGCTCGCCGACCTCGACCCGGCGAAGGGACCCGCGTGAGAATCGGGATCGTCTGCCCGTACTCCTGGGACGTGCCCGGGGGCGTCCAGTTCCACATCCGGGACCTCGCCGAGTACTTCATCCGCCTGGGCCACGAGGTGTCCGTGCTGGCCCCGGCCGACGACGACACCCCGCTGCCGCCGTACGTGGTCTCGGCGGGCCGCGCGGTGCCGGTGCCGTACAACGGCTCGGTGGCCCGGCTGAACTTCGGGTTCCTCTCGGCGGCGCGGGTGCGGCGGTGGCTGCACGACGGCGGCTTCGACGTGGTGCACATCCACGAGCCGACCTCGCCGTCCCTCGGCCTGCTCACCTGCTGGGCGGCGCAGGGGCCCATCGTGGCCACCTTCCACACCTCCAACCCGCGCTCCCGCGCGATGATCGCCGCCTACTCGATCCTCCAGGCCGCGCTGGAGAAGATCAGCGCCCGGATCGCGGTCAGCGAGTACGCCCGCCGCACCCTGGTCGAGCACCTGGGCGGCGACGCGGTGGTGATCCCCAACGGGGTCGACGTGGACTTCTTCGCCGACGCCGAGCCCAAGGCCGAGTGGCAGGGCGGCACGATCGGCTTCATAGGGCGCATCGACGAGCCCCGCAAGGGCCTGCCGGTGCTGATGCGGGCGCTGCCCGAGATCCTCGCCGCGCACCCCGGGGCCCGGCTGCTGGTCGCGGGCCGGGGCGACGAGGAGGCGGCCGTCGAGGAGCTGCCCGAGGAGCTGCGCTCGCGGGTGGAGTTCCTCGGCATGGTCAGCGACGAGGACAAGGCCCGCTTCCTGCGCAGCGTCGACCTGTACGTGGCGCCCAACACCGGCGGCGAGAGCTTCGGCATCATCCTGGTCGAGGCGATGTCGGCGGGCGCCCCCGTGCTCGCCTCCGACCTGGACGCCTTCGTGCAGGTCTTGGACCAGGGGAAGGCGGGCGAGGTGTTCGCCAACGAGGACGCCGACGCGCTCGCCCGGAAGGCGGTCGCCCTGCTCGCCGACCCCGGGCGCCGGGCCGAGCTGCGGGAGCGGGGCAGCGCCCATGTGCGCCGCTTCGACTGGTCCACGGTCGGCGCGGACATCCTGTCGGTGTACGAGACGGTCACCACCGGCACCACCGCGGTCGCCACCGACGAGCGGCCGGGCCTGTGGTCGAGGTTCGGCCTGGCCCGCGACCGCTACCCGGAGCGGGACGCGGAACCCGGCACCGAGCGCTCCACCGATAACCTTCGCGCGTGATCCCCACCCTGATCTGGATTCTCGTCGCGCTGGTGGCGGTCGGCGTCTACCTGAGCTGGACCGCCGGCCGGCTGGACCGGCTGCACGTGCGCATGGACGCCGCCCGCGCCGCCCTGGACGCCCAACTGCTGCGCCGGGCGTCCGTGGCGCAGGAACTGGCCACCGCCGGCGTCCTGGACCCGGCCGCCTCGATCGTGCTCTACGAGGCCGCGCACGCCGCGAGACAGGCCGAGGAGGAGCACCGCGAGGTGGCGGAGAGCGAGCTGAGCCAGGCGCTGCGCGCCGTCTTCGAGGACCCCCGGCAGGTGGAGGGCGTACGGGCCGCCCCCGGTGGCGAGGACGCGGCCCGCGAGCTGGCCGAGGCGGTCCGCCGGGTGCCGATGGCCCGCCGGTTCCTCAACGACGCCGTGGGCGCCGCCCGCCGGCTGCGCGAGCACCGCAAGGTCCGCTGGTTCCGGCTGGCCGGGCACGCGCCGTTCCCGCTGGCCTTCGAGATGGACGACGAACCGCCCGCCGCGCTCGTCGAACGGGTGGCCTGAAGGGACCCCGCGGGGCGGTTCCGCAGGCAAAACGATCCACCGGCTTCCCATTGGCCCTTGATGTGGCCTGGTCCGGTCGCGTTTCCTCGTCGGTGCAGAAACCCGTCTTTACCCACCAGTGAGGTCACGCGTGTCCATCATCGACAACCAGGGTCCCGAGACCGGCACCGCCCGTGTGAAGCGCGGCATGGCCGAGCAGCTCAAGGGCGGCGTGATCATGGACGTGGTCAACGCCGAGCAGGCGAAGATCGCCGAGGACGCGGGCGCCGTCGCCGTCATGGCGCTGGAGCGGGTCCCGGCCGACATCCGCAAGGACGGCGGCGTGGCCCGCATGTCCGACCCGGACATGATCGAGGGCATCATCGAGGCCGTCTCGATCCCGGTCATGGCCAAGTCCCGCATCGGCCACTTCGTCGAGGCCCAGGTCCTGCAGTCCCTCGGCGTGGACTACATCGACGAGTCCGAGGTGCTCACCCCGGCCGACGAGGTCAACCACTCCGACAAGTGGGCGTTCACCACCCCGTTCGTCTGCGGTGCCACCAACCTGGGCGAGGCCCTGCGCCGCATCGCCGAGGGCGCCGCGATGATCCGCTCCAAGGGCGAGGCCGGCACCGGCAACGTCGTGGAGGCCGTGCGCCACCTGCGCCAGATCAAGGGCGAGATCGCCAAGCTCCGCGGCTGCGACCACAACGAGCTGTTCGCCGCCGCCAAGGAGCTGCGCGCCCCCTACGAGCTGGTCAAGGAGGTCGCCGAGCTGGGCAAGCTCCCCGTGGTCCTCTTCTCCGCCGGCGGTGTCGCCACCCCGGCCGACGCCGCGCTGATGCGCCAGCTCGGCGCCGAGGGCGTCTTCGTGGGCTCCGGCATCTTCAAGTCCGGCGACCCGGCCAAGCGCGCCGCCGCCATCGTGAAGGCCACCACCTTCTACGACGACCCGAAGATCGTCGCGGACGCCTCCCGCAACCTCGGCGAGGCCATGGTCGGCATCAACTGCGACACCCTGCCCGAGACCGAGCGCTACGCCAACCGCGGCTGGTAGGACCCCCTCACCATGAACACCCCCGTCATCGGCGTCCTGGCCCTCCAGGGCGACGTCCGGGAACACCTCATCGCCCTGGCCGCGGCCGACGCCGTGGCCAGGCCGGTCAGGCGCCCCGAGGAACTCGCCGAGGTCGACGCCCTCGTCCTCCCCGGCGGCGAGTCCACCACCATCTCCAAACTGGCCGTCCTCTTCGGCCTGATGGAGCCCCTGCGCGCCCGCGTCCGCGAGGGAATGCCGGTCTACGGCACCTGCGCCGGACTGATCCTGCTCGCCGACAAGATCCTCGACCCGCGCTCGGGCCAGGAGACCGTCGGCGGCATCGACATGATCGTGCGCCGCAACGCCTTCGGCCGGCAGAACGAGTCCTTCGAGGCGGCCGTCGACGTCAAGGGCATCGACGGCGATCCGGTCGAGGGCGTCTTCATCCGCGCCCCCTGGGTCGAGTCGGTGGGCGCGCAGGCCGAGGTGCTCGCCGAGCACGACGGCCACATCGTCGCCGTACGCCAGGGCAACGTCCTCGCCACCTCCTTCCACCCGGAACTGACCGGCGACCACCGCGTGCACGCGCTCTTCACCGACATGGTCCGCGCGAACCGGACACCGGAGTCCTTGTAGGATCTGCGGCGGTACCCCTCAGGCTCTCCCACGCCCGGGGAGTCCGTATCGGATCGGGTTACGCGAAGGAGACAGGCAGATGTCCGGCCACTCTAAATGGGCTACGACGAAGCACAAGAAGGCCGTGATCGACGCCAAGCGCGGCAAGCTCTTCGCGAAGCTCATCAAGAACATCGAGGTCGCGGCCCGCATGGGCGGCGTCGACATCGAGGGCAACCCGACGCTGTACGACGCCATCCAGAAGGCGAAGAAGCAGTCGGTCCCCAACAAGAACATCGACTCCGCGGTCAAGCGCGGCGGCGGCCTCGAGGCCGGCGGCGCCGACTACGAGACGATCATGTACGAGGGTTACGGCCCCAACGGTGTCGCGGTCCTCATCGAGTGCCTCACCGACAACCGCAACCGCGCCGCCTCCGACGTGCGCGTCGCCATGACCCGCAACGGCGGCAACATGGCCGACCCCGGCTCGGTGTCGTACCTGTTCCACCGCAAGGGCGTCATCATCGTCCCCAAGGGCGAGCTGACCGAGGACGACGTGCTCGGCGCGGTGCTGGACGCCGGTGCCGAGGAGGTCAACGACCTCGGCGAGTCCTTCGAGGTGCTCAGCGAGGCCACCGACCTGGTCGCGGTCCGCACCGCCCTCCAGGAGGCCGGCATCGACTACGACTCCGCCGACTCCAACTTCGTCCCGACCATGCAGGTCGAGCTGGACGAGGAGGGCGCCAAGAAGATCTTCAAGCTGATCGACGCCCTGGAGGACAGCGACGACGTGCAGAACGTCTTCGCCAACTTCGACGTCAGCGACGAGGTCATGGAGAAGGTCGACGCGTAACGCCTGCGGCGCTTCACCAGGTTCACGGGCCGACGGGGAAACCCGCCGGCCCGTCGCCGTTGCCGGGGCCCGGTTGCGGGGCGTTGTCGGTGGCACCCGATAGCCTGCACAAACAAATGATCGAGCCCAGGGGGCGACAGGTGCGAGTGCTCGGGGTGGACCCCGGACTGACACGGTGCGGGGTCGGCGTGGTCGACGGGGTCGCGGGGCGGCCGCTCACCATGGTCGGCGTCGGAGTCGTCCGCACACCCCCCGACGCCGAGCTGAGCCACCGGCTGCTCGCCGTCGAGCAGGGCCTCGAACAGTGGCTGGACGAGCACGAGCCGGAGTTCGTCGCCGTGGAGCGCGTCTTCAGCCAGCACAACGTCAGCACCGTCATGGGCACCGCCCAGGCCAGCGCCGTCGCCATGCTGTGCGCCGCCCGGCGCGGCATCCCGGTCGCCCTGCACACCCCCAGCGAGGTCAAGGCCGCCGTCACCGGCACCGGCCGCGCCGACAAGGCCCAGGTCGGGGCCATGGTCACCCGGCTGCTCCGGCTCAGCGCGCCCCCCAAGCCCGCCGACGCCGCCGACGCCCTCGCCCTCGCCATCTGCCACATCTGGCGCGCCCCCGCGCAGAACCGGCTCCAGCAGGCGGTCGCCGAGCACACGGCCCGTCGCACACCTCAGGCAACGAAAGGCCGAACGGCATGATCGCCTTCGTCAGCGGCACCGTCGCCGCCCTCGCCCCCGACTCGGCGGTCGTCGAGGTGGGCGGGGTCGGCATGGCCGTCCAGTGCACGCCGGACACCCTGGCGAAGCTCCGCGTCGGCCAGGACACCCGGCTGCACACCTCCCTCGTGGTCCGCGAGGACTCGCTCACCCTGTACGGCTTCGCCGACGACGACGAGCGCCAGGTCTTCGAACTGCTCCAGACGGCCAGCGGTGTCGGCCCCCGCCTCGCCCAGGCCATGCTGGCCACCCACCGCCCGGACGCCCTGCGCCGCGCCGTCGCCACCGCCGACGAGAAGGCGCTGACCGCCGTGCCCGGCATCGGCAAGAAGGGCGCCCAGAAACTGCTGCTGGAGCTGAAGGACCGGCTCGGCGCGCCCGTCGGCACCCCCGTCGTCGGCGCCCCGGTCACCCAGGGCTGGCGCGACCAGCTGCACGCGGCCCTCATCGGGCTGGGCTACGCCACCCGCGAGGCGGACGAGGCCGTGACCGCCGTGACCCCCCAGGCCGAGGCGGCGGGCGGCACCCCCCAGGTCGGCCAGCTGCTCAAGGCCGCCCTCCAGACCCTGAACCGCGCCCGCTGACCGCGCGCCACCGCTAGGAGCACCTGAAGTGAACTGGGACGACACGACGGACGGCGTCGCCGCGGAACGGCTGGTGGACACCGCGGCCGACCGGGAGGACCAGGCCGTCGAAGCCGCCCTGCGCCCCAAGGACCTCGGCGAGTTCATCGGCCAGGAGAAGGTCCGCGAACAGCTCGACCTCGTGCTGCGGGCCGCCCGCGCGCGGGGCGCCACCGCCGACCACGTCCTGCTCTCCGGCGCCCCCGGCCTGGGCAAGACCACCCTGTCGATGATCATCGCGGCCGAGATGGGCGCCCCCATCCGCATCACCTCCGGCCCCGCCATCCAGCACGCCGGGGACCTCGCCGCGATCCTCTCCTCCCTCCAGGAGGGCGAGGTCCTCTTCCTGGACGAGATCCACCGCATGTCCCGGCCCGCCGAGGAGATGCTGTACATGGCGATGGAGGACTTCCGGGTCGACGTCATCGTCGGCAAGGGCCCCGGCGCCACCGCCATCCCGCTGGAGCTGCCCCCGTTCACCCTGGTCGGCGCCACCACCCGCGCGGGCCTGCTGCCGCCCCCCTTGCGCGACCGCTTCGGCTTCACCGCGCACATGGAGTTCTACGAGCCCCACGAGCTGGAGCGGGTCGTGCACCGCTCGGCCGCCCTGCTGGACGTCGGGATCGAGCCGGCCGGCGCCGCCGAGATCGCCGGCCGCTCCCGCGGCACGCCCCGTATCGCCAACCGCCTGCTGCGCCGCGTGCGGGACTACGCCCAGGTCAAGGCGGACGGCCTGATCACCCGGGACGTCGCGGCCGCCGCCCTCGCCGTCTACGAGGTGGACGAGCGCGGCCTCGACCGGCTGGACCGGGGCGTGCTCCAGGCGTTGCTGAAGCTGTTCGGCGGCGGTCCCGTGGGCCTGTCCACGCTGGCCGTCGCGGTGGGGGAGGAGCGGGAGACGGTGGAGGAGGTCGCCGAACCGTTCCTGGTGCGCGAGGGCCTGCTCGCCCGCACCCCGCGCGGCCGCGTGGCCACCCCGGCGGCCTGGGCGCACCTCGGTCTCACCCCGCCCCGGGGCCAGGCCACGGGAAACGGACAAGGGGACCTGTTCGGGGCGTGAGACGGTCGCATTGGCCCCAGACGGAACCCTGGTGCCATGCTGAGCGTTGTTCCATGCACGCGGACTCGCTTAGACTCCGCCGATGCCGCCCTTGTGGGCGACGCCGACCAGCCCCCTCCAACAGGCCGCTCACCGCGCGGTCACGCGAAGGAAATTCCGTCTCGTGAATGTCTATACCCTTCTCCCCTTCATCGTGCTCATCGCGGTCATGTTCCTGATGACGCGCTCGGCCAAGAAGAAGCAGCAGCAGGCCGCCAACATGCGGAACGAGATGCAGCCCGGCTCGGGTGTGCGCACGATCGGGGGAATGTACGCGACGGTCAAGGAGGTCACGGAGGACACCGTCCTCCTCGACGCCGGGCCGGGCGTCGAGCTGATCTTCGCCAAGAACGCGATCGGCGCCGTCCTCTCCGACGACGAGTACAACCGGATCATCCACGGCGTCGAGCACGACCTGAAGTCGGACTCCGAGGTCGTCCCGGACGACGCGTCCTCCCTCACCGGGACCGACGCCGAGCACAAGGCCGTCGACTTCGGCAAGAAGGACGCCGAGCCCGCCGAGGCCGAGGCCGTCGCCGACAAGCCCGAGGCCGCGGACGACACGGTGGCCGGCAAGGCCGACAAGCCCGAGGCCGCCGAGCCCGCCGAGACGCCGAAGAAGACCGACGGCGAGTCCGACGCGAAGTAGTCACGTCTCCGGGGCGTCCCGGCGCCTTTCACCTGGCGCGGGTACGCCCCGGACGCCGTCGTTCCCCGCACGGAATCCCGACACCATGTCATGGCCACCGGCGCCCACGGCGCACCGGGCGGCCCGAGAGGGAGTACGAGAAGGTGGCAGCACCTAAGAAGGGCCGGGGCGCGAGCACCCAGAGCAAGCCAGGGCGCTCGCTGGTCCTCATCCTGATCGCCATCGTGGCGATGACCGGAGGCATGTTCCTCTCCGGTCACACCACCCCGCGTCTCGGCATCGACCTTGCCGGCGGTACGAGCATCACGCTCAAGGCGAAGGCCGACCAGGGGTCGGCGATCAACAAGGCCAACATGGACACCGCGGTCGACATCATGAACCGCCGTGTCAACGGTCTGGGTGTCTCCGAGGCCGAGGTGCAGACCCAGGGCGACGATCACATCATCGTCAACATCCCCAAGGGCACCAACTCCCGGGAGGCCCAGCAGCAGGTCGGCACCACCGCCAAGCTGTACTTCCGCCCGGTCCTGGCCAGCGAGCCCAGCGGCGGCGCCACCCCCAAGCCGTCGCCGAGCACCTCCTCCGGCGCCAGCGGCTCGCCGAGCCCGTCCGGCAGCCCCTCCGGGGACCAGAAGGCATCCTCGCCCGCCGGCAGCGCCTCGCCGACCGCCACGGCCACCTCGCAGGGCCGTGCCGTCAGCGACGCGCTGAAGGCCGACGCCACCCCCTCGCCCACCGGCTCCCCGAGCGCCAAGTCCTCCGGCGCCCCGAGCCCGTCCGCCTCCGGCGGCTCCGGCGACACCGCCAAGCTCCAGGCCCAGTACGCGGCCCTCGACTGCACCAAGCCCGCCGAGCGCGCCAAGGTCGGCCAGTCCGGCAAGCCCGGTGAGCCCACCGTGGCCTGCGGCGAGATCAACAAGGTCTGGTACAAGTACCTCCTCGGCCCCGCCGCCGTGGACGGCACCGAGGTGAAGAAGGCCCAGGCGGTCTTCGACACCCAGGGCGCCTCCGGCTGGCAGGTGCAGATGAACTTCACCTCCTCCGGCGCCAAGAAGTTCGCCGACATCACCGGCGAGCTCGCCAAGAACCAGCAGCCGCAGAACGAGTTCGGCATCGTCCTCGACGGCGACGTGGTCTCCAGCCCGTACGTGCAGCAGGCCATCACCGGCGGCCAGGCCGAGATCTCCGGCCGCTTCACGCAGGAGGAGGCCCAGAGCCTCTCCAACATGCTGTCCTACGGCGCGCTCCCGCTGTCCTTCCAGGAGGAGACCGTCACCACGGTCACCGCCGCGCTCGGTGGCGAGCAGCTCCAGGCCGGCCTCATCGCGGGCGCCATCGGCCTCGTCCTGGTCGTGATCTACCTGGTGGCCTACTACCGCGGTCTGTCGCTGGTGGCCCTGGCCTCCCTGCTGGTCTCCGCGATCCTCACCTACGTGATCATGTCGCTGCTCGGCCCGGCCATCGGCTTCGCGCTGAACCTGCCCGCCGTCTGCGGTGCCATCGTCGCCATCGGTATCACCGCGGACTCGTTCATCGTGTACTTCGAACGCATCCGGGACGAGATCCGCGAGGGCCGCTCGCTGCGCCCCGCCGTGGAGCGCGCCTGGCCACGTGCCCGGCGCACGATCCTGGTCTCCGACTTCGTGTCGTTCCTCTCCGCCGTGGTGCTCTTCATCGTCACCGTCGGCAAGGTCCAGGGCTTCGCGTTCACGCTCGGTCTGACCACCGTCCTCGACGTCGTGGTGGTCTTCTTCTTCACCAAGCCGCTCATGACGCTGCTGGCCCGCCGCAGGTTCTTCGCCGACGGCCACAAGTGGTCCGGGCTCGACCCGAAGAGCCTGGGTGCCAAGCCCCCGCTGCGCCGCACCCGCCGTCCCTCCGGTCCCACCGCGGGCCCCGTCGACCCCAAGGGGGCGTGAGCGATGTCGAAACTCGGTAACCTCGGCGCGCGGCTGCACCGTGGTGAGGTCAGCTACGACTTCATCGGCAAGCGCAAGATCTGGTACGGCGTCTCCATCCTGATCACCATCACGGCCATCCTCGGCCTGGCGGTGCGCGGGCTGAACATGGGCATCGACTTCCAGGGCGGCGCCGTCTTCACCACCCCGACCAAGATGAGCGCCTCGGTCGCCCAGGTCGAGGAGTACGCCCAGGAAGCCTCCGGTCACGAGGCGGTCGTGCAGAAGCTCGGCAACGGCAGCCTGCGCATCCAGATCGCCGGGATCGACACCGGCAGGTCGGACGAGATCAAGCAGACCCTCGCCGACGACCTCAAGATCGACTCCGAGCGGCTCAACGCCGACCTGGTCGGCCCGAGCTGGGGCGAGCAGATCGCCAACAAGGCCTGGCAGGGCCTGGCGATCTTCATGGTGCTCGTGGTGATCTACCTGGCGATCGCCTTCGAGTGGCGCATGGCCGTCGCGGCCCTCGTCGCGCTGATCCACGACATCACCATCACCGTCGGCATCTACGCCCTCGTCGGCTTCGAGGTCACGCCCGGCACGGTCATCGGTCTGCTGACCATCCTCGGCTACTCGCTCTACGACACGGTCGTGGTCTTCGACAGCCTCAAGGAACAGACCAAGGACATCACCAAGCAGACCCGCTTCACCTACAGCGACATCGCCAACCACTCGATCAACAGCACCCTGGTGCGCTCCATCAACACCACGGTGGTCGCACTGCTCCCGGTGGCGGGCCTGCTGTTCATCGGCGGCGGTTTCCTCGGAGCGGGCACCCTCAACGACATCTCCCTGTCGCTGTTCGTCGGCCTCGCGGCCGGCGCGTACTCCTCGATCTTCATCGCCACGCCGCTCGTCGCCGACCTCAAGGAGCGCGAGCCGGCTATGAAGGCCCTCAGGAAGCGGGTCCTGGCCAAGCGTGCCCAGGCCGCGGCCGGAGAGGCCCACGGGGAGTCCCGGTCCGCCACCGGAGAACCGTCCGACGACGCGGCGCCCTCCGTGGTGGGCCCGCGCGACCAGTCCGCGCCCCGCAACCGGGGCCGCGGCCGACCCTCTGGAAAGCGCCGATGACCTCCATCCAGGAGCTGCTGCTCAGCCGTATCCGCGACGTGGCCGACTACCCGGAGCCGGGCGTGATGTTCAAGGACATCACCCCGCTCCTGGCCGACCCCGCCGCGTTCACGGCCCTCACCGACAACCTCGCGGAGCTCGCCGCCAACACCGGGGCGACCAAGATCGTCGGCCTGGAGGCGCGCGGCTTCATCCTGGGCGCGCCCGTCGCCGTCCGCGCGGGCCTCGGCTTCATCCCCGTCCGCAAGGCCGGCAAGCTCCCCGGGGCGACCCTGCGCCAGGCGTACGACCTGGAGTACGGCTCCGCCGAGATCGAGGTGCACGCCGAGGACCTGTCCGACGGCGACCGCGTGTTCATCGTGGACGACGTGCTCGCCACCGGCGGCACCGCCGAGGCCGCGATCAAGCTGATCGAGCGGGCCGGCGCGCAGGTCTCCGGTGTCGCCGTCCTCATGGAGCTGGGCTTCCTCGAAGGCCGCGCCCGTCTGGAGTCCGCCCTGAACGGCGCGCCCCTGGAGGCGCTGCTCCAGGTGTGACGGAGCGGAACGGACCGTGAGCGGCCGCGAGCGCGCCGGGGGCTTCGCCCCGGCCGGTGCTCGCGGCCGTTCCGCGTTCCGCCCCGCCTTCCCGGAATCCACCACCCGCCCCACGCGTTCCCCTGGTGGACCGCTCTCCCCCCGGCCTGAAGACGATGGCGGGGCACGGGATCGCTACCATGGGGTTTCCGGAGCCTGACCGGGGGACCCGGATCGCGCACTAGGAGTCCTCTTGCCAGACGAGGCCCAGCCACTGACCGCCGCAAAGCCGGAGTCCGCCTCCGCGCCCGCGGTGAAGCCCGCGCCGAACGCGTCCGACGCGAAGAACGACCGGCACGGCTCGGTCGAGCACGCCCAGTCGGCGCCGGTGGAGAAGACCGCCGACACCGCGCGCCCCAAGCCGGCCCCGGTGCGCCCGGCGGCAGGCCAGACCGCGCCCCGCTCCGGCTCCTCCAACCGCGTCCGCGCCCGCCTGGCCCGCCTCGGCGTGCAGCGCGCCAACCCGTACAACCCGGTGCTGGAGCCGCTGCTGCGGATAGTGCGCAGCAACGACCCCAAGATCGAGAACGCGACGCTCCGCCAGATCGAGCGCGCCTACCAGGTCGCCGAGCGCTGGCACCGCGGCCAGAAGCGCAAGAGCGGCGACCCGTACATCACGCACCCGCTCGCCGTCACCACCATCCTGGCCGAGCTGGGCATGGACCCGGCGACCCTGATGGCCGGGCTGCTGCACGACACCGTCGAGGACACCGAGTACGGCCTGGACGACCTGCGCCGGGACTTCGGCGACGTGGTCGCGCTGCTCGTGGACGGCGTCACCAAGCTGGACAAGGTCAAGTTCGGCGAGGCGGCGCAGGCCGAGACCGTGCGCAAGATGGTCGTCGCCATGGCCAAGGACCCCCGCGTCCTGGTCATCAAGCTCGCCGACCGCCTGCACAACATGCGCACCATGCGCTACCTCAAGCGCGAGAAGCAGGAGAAGAAGGCGCGCGAGACCCTGGAGATCTACGCGCCGCTCGCCCACCGCCTGGGCATGAACACCATCAAGTGGGAACTGGAGGACCTCGCCTTCGCGATCCTCTACCCCAAGATGTACGACGAGATCGTTCGGCTGGTCGCCGAGCGCGCCCCCAAGCGCGACGAGTACCTGGCCATAGTCACCGACGAGGTGCAGGCCGACCTGCGCGCCGCCCGCATCAAGGCGACCGTCACCGGGCGCCCCAAGCACTACTACAGCGTCTACCAGAAGATGATCGTCCGTGGCCGTGACTTCGCGGAGATCTACGACCTGGTCGGCATCCGCGTCCTGGTGGAGACCGTCCGGGACTGCTACGCGGCGCTCGGCACGATCCACGCGCGATGGAACCCGGTCCCCGGCCGGTTCAAGGACTACATCGCGATGCCGAAGTTCAACATGTACCAGTCGCTGCACACGACGGTCATCGGACCCAACGGCAAGCCGGTCGAGCTGCAGATCCGCACCTTCGACATGCACCGCCGCGCCGAGTACGGCATCGCCGCGCACTGGAAGTACAAGCAGGAGGCCGTCGCCGGCGCCTCCAAGGTGCGCACCGACGCGCCCAAGTCGTCCGGCAAGGGCAAGGACGACCACCTCAACGACATGGCGTGGCTGCGCCAGCTGCTGGACTGGCAGAAGGAGACCGAGGACCCCGGCGAGTTCCTGGAGTCCCTGCGCTTCGACCTCTCCCGCAACGAGGTCTTCGTCTTCACGCCCAAGGGCGACGTCATAGCGCTCCCGGCCGGTGCCACACCGGTCGACTTCGCCTACGCCGTGCACACCGAGGTCGGCCACCGGACCATAGGGGCACGCGTCAACGGGCGCCTGGTCCCGCTGGAGTCCACCCTGGACAACGGCGACCTCGTGGAGGTCTTCACCTCCAAGGCGCCCGGCGCCGGGCCGTCCCGCGACTGGCTGGGCTTCGTCAAGTCGCCGCGCGCCCGCAACAAGATCCGCGGCTGGTTCTCCAAGGAGCGCCGCGACGAGGCGATCGAGCAGGGCAAGGACGCGATCGTCCGTGCCATGCGCAAGCAGAACCTTCCGATCCAGCGCATCCTGACCGGCGACTCCCTGGTCACGCTCGCGCACGAGATGCGGTACTCCGACATCTCCGCGCTGTACGCGGCGATCGGCGAGGGCCATGTCTCCGCGCAGAACATCGTGCAGAAGCTGGTCCAGGCGCTGGGCGGCGAGGAGGCGGCCACCGAGGAGATCGAGGAGCCGGTCCCGCCGACGCGCCGCAGCCGCAAGCGCCGCTCCAGCTCCGACCCCGGTGTGGTCGTCAAGGGCGTCGACGACGTGTGGGTCAAGCTGGCCCGCTGCTGCACCCCGGTCCCCGGCGACCCGATCATCGGCTTCGTCACGCGGGGCAGCGGCGTCTCGGTGCACCGCAGCGACTGCGTCAACGTGGAGTCGCTGTCGCGGGAGCCGGAGCGCATCCTCGACGTCGAGTGGGCGCCGACCCAGTCCTCGGTCTTCCTGGTCGCCATCCAGGTCGAGGCGCTGGACCGCTCCCGGCTGCTCTCCGACGTCACCCGGGTCCTGTCCGACCAGCACGTCAACATCCTGTCCGCGGCCGTGCAGACCTCCCGCGACCGGGTCGCCACCTCCCGCTTCACCTTCGAGATGGGCGACCCCAAGCACCTCGGCCACGTCCTGAAGGCCGTCCGGGGCGTGGAGGGCGTCTACGACGTCTACCGCGTCACCTCGGCCCGCAACCGGGGCTAGCGGCACATACGCCGAGGGGCTCCGTACGGTGTGTACGGAGCCCCTCGGCGTATGCGGTGGCCGGAGCCGGGGTCTCAGCCCCCGAACTCCTCCAGGCCCTTCAGCGCCTGGTCCAGCAGCGCCTGACGGCCCTCCAGCTCACGCTCCAGCTTGTCGGCGCGGGAGTTGTTGCCCTGGGCGCGCGCCTGCTCGGCCTGGCCGCGGAGCTTGTCCACGGCGGCCTGGAGCTGACCGGTCAGACCCGCGGCACGCGCGCGTGCCTCCGGGTTGGTCCGGCGCCACTCGGCCTCCTCGGCCTCCTGGATCGCGCGCTCGACCGCGTGCATCCGGCCCTCGACCTTGCCCCGGGCGTCCCGCGGCACATGGCCGATGGCCTCCCACCGCTCGTTGACCGAGCGGAAGGCGGCACGCGCGGCCTTCAGGTCCCGCACCGGGAGGATCTGCTCGGCCTCCTCGGCCAGCACCTCCTTCAGCTTCAGGTTCTCCGCCTGCTCCGCGTCCCGCTCGGCGAACACACCGCTGCGCGCGGCGAAGAACACGTCCTGGGCGCCGCGGAAGCGGTTCCACAGGTCGTCCTCGTGCTCGCGCTGGGCGCGGCCCGCGGCCTTCCAGTCCGCCATCAGCTCGCGGTACCGGGCCGCCGTGGCGCCCCAGTCCGTCGAACCGGACAGCGCCTCGGCCTCCGCGACCAGCCGCTCCTTCACGCGCCGGGCCTCCTCGCGCTGCGAGTCCAGCTGCGCGAAGTGCGCCTTGCGGCGCTTGGAGAACGCCGAGCGGGCGTGCGAGAAGCGGTGCCACAGCTCGTCGTCGGACTTGCGGTCGAGACGGGGCAGCCCCTTCCAGGTGTCCACCAGGGCGCGCAGGCGCTCACCGGCCACCCGCCACTGGTCGGACGCGGCGAGCTGCTCCGCCTCCGCGACCAGCTCCTCCTTGGCCTTGCGGGCCTCGTCGGACTGCCGGGCCCGCTGCGCCTTGCGCTCCTCGCGACGCGACTCGACCTTCTGGACGAGCTTGTCCAGGCGGGTCCGCAGCGCGTCCAGGTCACCGACCGCGTGGTGGGCGTCCACCTGCTCGCGGATGTGTCCGATCGCGGTCTGGGCGTCCTTCGCGGACAGATCGGTGGTCTGCACACGCTTCTCGAGGAGGCCGATCTCGACAACCAGGCCCTCGTACTTGCGCTCGAAGTAGGCAAGCGCCTCCTCGGGGGAGCCGGCCGCCCACGATCCGACGACCTGCTCGCCATCGGCCGTACGCACGTACACGGTCCCCGTCTCGTCGACGCGGCCCCACGGGTCGCTGCTCACAGCGCCTCCTCCACATGATGCCTGCGGGGAGCCTCCCGGCCCCCTGGCATCGTCCACAGTTTCGTCATCGCCAACATAGGCGACCATCGGGTGGCCTGTCCGCATCCAGCGGCACCCAATTCCGCAGGCGACCGGCCCGCGGACGCGGACCGGAACCCGGCGGACCGCGTCAGGACTTCGTGACCGTCGCCTTGTCGATGACGACCGTCGCGTTCGGGGCGCCGTCGCCCTGGCCGGTGCTGTCGCCCGCCTTCGCGATCTTGTCGAGCACCTTCAGCCCGGCCTTGTCGATCGTGCCGAAGGGGCTGTACTGCGGAGGCAGCGGGCTGTCCTTGTAGACCAGGAAGAACTGGCTGCCGCCGGTGTGCGGCTGCCCGGTGTTGGCCATGGCCACCGTGCCCGCCGGGTACGTGTTCTTCTTGAGGCTCTTGTCCTTCAGATTCTCGTCCGGGATCGTGTAGCCCGGCCCGCCCGTGCCGGTGCCCGTGGGGTCGCCGCACTGCAGGACGTAGATCCCGTTCGTGGTCAGCCGGTGGCACTTGGTGTGGTCGAAGAAGCCCTTGTCCGCGAGGAACGCGAAGGAGTTCACCGTGTGCGGGGCCGCCGTCTTCAGGGCCACGCCGATGTCACCGCAGGTGGTGTCCAGCTTCATCGTGTAGTCGGCCGACGTGTCGATCGACATCGCCGGCTCCTTCTTCCACTGCTGCTTCTTCACCGAGCCCTTGGCCGGCTTCTCGCAGGGGTCCGCGACCTTGCTCGGGCTCGGGCTCGCGCTCGGCGACGACCCGGCGGCGTCCACCTTCTTGTCGTCGCCCTTCATCACGCCCGTCGTGTACAGCGCGACACTGCCGATCACGATCACGCCGAGCACCGACGCGATCACCGAGTTGCGCATGCGCGCCTTGCGTCGCGAGTCCGTGCGCCGCTGCTGCTGCCGCAAGAACTTCTCCCGTGCGAGCTGACGCCGTCGCTGCTCCTGGCTGACCACCGGGTTCTCTCCTCATGCGTGTCGTGTGCCGACCGGTACGCGTGGGTCCTGTGATCCGACAGGCGCGTGTAGCCCCGTACCGTATATGGGTTCGCTGAGGAAACGGCAGCGCCGGTAGGCTCTGGGTCCACGGGCCGCCCGCGCGCGAGCCCTCCCGTACCGACACAACGAAGGACGATCGTGCTCATTGCCGGGTTCCCCGCCGGGGCCTGGGGGACGAACTGTTATCTCGTCGCCCCCGCCGCCGGTGAGGAGTGCGTGATCATCGACCCCGGCCATCAGGCCGCCCCCGGCGTCGAGGAAGCGCTGAAGAAGCATCGCCTCAAGCCCGCCGCCGTCGTCCTCACCCACGGCCACATCGACCACGTCGCCTCCGTCGTCCCGGTCTGCGGCGCGCACGGCGTGCCCGCCTGGATCCACCCCGACGACCGCTACATGCTCAGCGACCCCGAGAAGGCGCTCGGCCGGTCCATCGGCATGCCGCTCATGGGCGAACTGACCGTGGGGGAGCCGGACGACGTCCGCGAGCTGACCGACGGGGCCGCGCTCCAGCTCGCCGGGATGGAGTTCTCCGTCGCCCACGCGCCGGGCCATACCAAGGGGTCGGTGACGTTCGCGATGCCCGAGAACGCCGACATCCCGTCGGTCTTCTTCTCCGGGGATCTGCTGTTCGCCGGCTCCGTGGGACGCACCGACCTGCCGGGCGGATCGATGGAGGACATGCTCGGGTCGCTGGCACGCGTGTGCCTGCCGCTCGACGACTCCACCGTGGTGCTGTCCGGCCACGGCCCCCAGACCACCATCGGCCGGGAACGCGCCACCAACCCCTATCTGCGGCAGGTGGCCGCCGGCCAGGGAACCGACCCGGCTCCCCGACGAGGAATGTGACGAGAGAACTTCCGTGAGCACCTTCAAGGCCCCCAAGGGCACGTACGACCTGATCCCGCCGCAGTCCGCCAAGTACCTCGCCGTCCGTGAGGCCATCGCGGCCCCCCTGCGCGACTCCGGGTACGGCTACATCGAGACCCCCGGCTTCGAGAACGTCGAGCTGTTCGCGCGCGGTGTCGGCGAGTCCACCGACATCGTCACCAAGGAGATGTACGCCTTCGAGACCAAGGGCGGCGACCGCCTCGCCCTGCGCCCCGAAGGCACCGCCTCCGTCCTGCGCGCCGCCCTGGAGGCCAGCCTGCACAAGGCGGGCAACCTCCCGGTCAAGCTCTGGTACTCCGGCTCCTACTACCGCTACGAGCGCCCGCAGAAGGGCCGTTACCGGCACTTCTCCCAGGTCGGCGCCGAGGCGATCGGCGCCGAGGACCCCGCGCTCGACGCCGAGCTGATCATCCTGGCCGACCAGGCGTACCGCTCGCTGGGCCTGCGCGAGTTCCGCATCCTGCTCAACAGCCTGGGCGACAAGGAATGCCGTCCGGTGTACCGGGCCGCGCTCCAGGACTTCCTGCGCGGACTCGACCTCGACGAGGACACCCTGCGCCGCGCCGAGATCAACCCGCTGCGCGTCCTGGACGACAAGCGCGAGTCGGTCCAGAAGCAGCTCACCGGCGCGCCCCTGCTGCGCGACTACCTGTGCGACGCCTGCAAGGCGTACCACGAGGAGGTCCGCGAGCTGGTCACCGCGGCGGGCGTCGCCTTCGAGGACGACCCCCGGCTGGTCCGCGGCCTGGACTACTACACCCGCACCACCTTCGAGTTCGTCCACGACGGCCTCGGCTCCCAGTCCGCCGTCGGCGGCGGCGGCCGGTACGACGGCCTGTCCGAGATGATCGGCGGCCCCGCGCTGCCCTCCGTCGGCTGGGCGCTCGGCGTCGACCGCACCGTCCTCGCCCTGGAGGCCGAGGGCGTGGAGCTGGACCTGCCCGCCACCACCAGCGTCTTCGCCGTCCCGCTCGGCGAGGAGGCCCGCCGGGTGCTGTTCGCCAAGGTCACCGAGCTGCGCAAGGTCGGCGTCGCGGCGGACTTCGCCTACGGCGGCAAGGGTCTGAAGGCCGCGATGAAGGCCGCCAACCGCTCCGGTGCCCGGTACGCGCTGGTGCTCGGCGAGCGTGATCTCGCCGAGGGTTCCGTCCAGCTCAAGGACATGGAGTCCGGCGAGCAGACGGCGGTCGGCATCGACGAGGTCGTGGCGGAGATCCAGTCCCGGTTCTGACCCGCGGACACCGAACGGTGACGGGCCGGACGTACAGCCGTCCGGCCCGTCACCGTTCGATCGCCTGTGCTGCCGCGCGACCGGAAACGGCCGAAAATGGAGGCAGCGTGCCCGGCCCGCTTCGCACTTATCCCCAGCGAACGGTGCGCGGGGGCACCTGTGCGGCACAATGACCGATGCCCGAAGCAGGCCCGACCTATCGAGTGACGGAAACCGGCGTGATGAGCAAGACGACAGTCAACGACGTCTCCGCGGAGCCCGAGCGCACTCGCGGCACGGCTCGTGCCGAGGGCGGCAGCCGCGCCTTCGCCCTGATGCTGATGATCACCGGTGCGGCCGGACTGCTCGCCGCCTGGGTCATCACGATCGACAAGTTCAAGCTCCTCGAGGCCAAGGTCGAGGGCAAGACCTTCACCCCCGGATGCAGCCTCAACCCGGTGGTCTCCTGCGGCAGCGTCATGGAGAGCAAGCAGGCCGCCGCCTTCGGCTTCCCCAACCCCATGCTGGGCCTGGTCGCCTACGGCATCGTGATCTGCGTCGGTGTGAGCCTGCTCGCCCGCGCCCGCTACCCCCGCTGGTACTGGCTGACCTTCAACGCCGGCACGCTCTTCGGCGTCGCCTTCTGCACCTGGCTCCAGTTCCAGTCCCTGTACCGGATCAACGCCCTGTGCCTGTGGTGCTCCCTGGCCTGGGTCGCCACGATCATCATGTTCTGGTATGTCACCTCCTTCAACGTGCGACAGGGCTTCCTGCCCGCCCCGCGCCCGCTGAAGTCGTTCTTCGGCGAGTTCACCTGGGTTCTGCCCGTGCTGCACGTCGGGATCATCGGCATGCTGATCCTGACCCGCTGGTGGAGCTTCTGGACGAGCTGACGGCCGGGCCGGTTGTCAGTGGCGTGTTCTAGGGTTTCAGCGTGGAAGCCGACCTGTTCACCGCCGCAGCAGAAGAACGCCAGGAGAAGGACCCCGCGGGCAGCCCCCTCGCCGCCCGCATGCGCCCGCGCACCCTGGACGAGGTGGTGGGTCAGCGGCATCTGCTGAAGCCCGGCTCCCCTTTGCGCCGCCTGGTCGGCGAGAGCGGCGGCCGGGGTCCCGCCGGACCCTCCTCGGTCGTCCTGTGGGGCCCGCCCGGCACCGGCAAGACCACCCTCGCCCACGTGGTCTCCAGGGCGACCGACCAGCGGTTCGTGGAGCTGAGCGCCATCAGCGCCGGCGTCAAGGAGGTCCGCGCGGTCATCGACGGCGCCCGCCGGGCCACCGGCGGCTTCGGCAAGGAGACCGTCCTCTTCCTGGACGAGATCCACCGCTTCAGCAAGGCCCAGCAGGACTCCCTGCTCCCGGCCGTGGAGAACCGCTGGGTCACCCTGATCGCGGCGACCACCGAGAACCCGTACTTCTCCGTCATCTCCCCGCTGCTCTCCCGCTCCCTGCTCCTCACCCTCGAACCGCTCACCGACGACGACGTGCGCGACCTGGTGCGCCGCAGCCTCACCGACGAGCGCGGGCTCGGCGGGGCGCTCACCCTGCCCGGTGAGGCCGAGGAACACATCCTGCGGGTCGCCGGCGGCGACGCCCGGCGGGCCCTGACCGTCCTGGAGGCCGCCGCGGGCGCCGCCCTCGACAAGGGCGAGACCGAGATCGGCCTGACGACGCTGGAGGAGACCGTCGACCGCGCCGCCGTCAAGTACGACCGCGACGGCGACCAGCACTACGACGTGGCCAGCGCCCTCATCAAGTCCATCCGGGGCTCCGACGTGGACGCGGCCCTGCACTACCTGGCCCGGATGATCGAGGCCGGCGAGGACCCCCGCTTCATCGCCCGGCGCCTGATGATCTCCGCCAGCGAGGACATCGGCGTCGCCGACCCGGGCGCCCTGCCCATCGCCGTGGCAGCCGCCCAGGCCGTCGCCATGATCGGGTTCCCCGAGGCGTCCCTCACCCTCAGCCACGCCACCATCGCCCTGGCGCTCGCACCCAAGTCCAATTCCGCGACCACCGCGATCGGCGAGGCCATGGCCGACGTGCGCAAGGGCCTCGCGGGCCCGGTCCCGGCCCACCTGCGGGACGGCCACTACCAGGGCGCCAAGAAGCTGGGCCACGCCAAGGGCTACGTCTACCCGCACAACCAGAGCGACGGCATCGCCGCCCAGCAGTACGCCCCGGACGCCCTCAAGGACCGCGAGTACTACACCCCGACCCGGCACGGCGCCGAGGCGCGGTACGCGGACGCGGTCGAATGGACGAGGAAGCACCTCGGTCGAAAGCGGTCCTGAGCGCCCTGTAGACTGCCTCGAAGTGCTGAGTCCCGTGTCCGGGCCCTCGTGACCGGGGGAACGGCTCACCAGAGCGGGACATCCAGCCGGAGAGTCCGGCCCCAGGGCGGGGTTCTCCAGGAGCGTCGCGCACCGTCGAAGGTGTCGCGGGCAGCCCACCACCTCCCGGAATCCCGGGCCAGGCCGGTGGGCCACTCGCGTGCTGCACGTATGTGCCCAGACCAGGGAACGGCTGCCCGCCCGGACCGCCCAGCGGACCAGGAGGGTCTCCCCGGCTGCGGATGCGACCTCCCCTAACCCTGGTGAAGCCGTATTCGCATAAGAAGAACGAGGTGTCGGTTCCATGGCGAACCAGTCCCGTCCCAAGGTCAAGAAGTCGCGTGCCCTCGGCATCGCGCTGACCCCGAAGGCCGTCAAGTACTTCGAGGCCCGCCCCTACCCGCCGGGCGAGCACGGCCGCGGCCGCAAGCAGAACTCGGACTACAAGGTCCGTCTGCTCGAGAAGCAGCGTCTGCGCGCGCAGTACGACGTGTCCGAGCGTCAGCTCGTCCGCGCCTACGAGCGTGCCGCCAAGGTCCAGGGCAAGACCGGTGAGGCCCTGATCATCGAGCTCGAGCGCCGCCTCGACGCGCTGGTCCTGCGTTCGGGCATCGCCCGCACGATCTACCAGGCCCGCCAGATGGTCGTCCACGGCCACATCCAGGTCAACGGCCAGAAGGTCGACAAGCCGTCCTTCCGTGTCCGTCCGGACGACGTCGTGCAGGTCCGCGACCGCTCCAAGGACAAGACGCTCTTCCAGGTCGCGCGTGAGGGTGGCTTCGCCGCCGACGGTGAGACCCCGCGTTACCTCCAGGTGAACCTCAAGGCCCTGGCGTTCCGCCTGGACCGTGAGCCGAACCGCAAGGAGATCCCGGTGATCTGCGACGAGCAGCTCGTCGTCGAGTACTACGCCCGCTGATCCCAGCCCCGGCGCAGCACCACGGCCCGCCGTCCCCCCGCCTCCCCGGCGGGCGGGACGGCGGGCTCGCGCGTTCCCGGACCCCGCGGCGCGGGGCCGGGTAATCGGGTACGGAGCCCCGCCACCGGCGCGATAGGCTCGGTGACACGACTTTTCCGATGCCCAAGCACGTTTCAGGGAGCTGGTGCGCACAGTGTCCGGTGGAGAGGTTGCCGGGATTCTGGTGGCCGTCTTCTGGGCGATTCTGGTCTCCTTCCTCGCCGTAGCGCTCGCGAGGCTGGCCCAGACGCTCAAGGCGACCACCAAGCTCGTGGCGGACGTGACCGACCAGGCCGTCCCGCTGCTCGCGGACGCGTCCACGGCGGTGCGCTCGGCGCAGACCCAGATCGAACGCGTCGACGCGATCGCCTCCGACGTCCAGGAGGTGACGTCGAACGCCTCCGCGCTCTCCTCCACCGTCGCCTCCACCTTCGGCGGCCCATTGGTCAAGGTGGCCGCCTTCGGCTACGGCGTCCGCCGCGCGCTCGGCGGCCGTGACGAGGCCACGCCCGCGAAGGCACCGCGACGCACGGTGATCGTGGGCCGGACGGTCCCGGCCGCACGGCGGGGCAAGCGAAAGAAGGACTGAGGACCGCGATGTTCCGCCGTACGTTCTGGTTCAGCACGGGTGTCGCCGCCGGTGTCTGGGCCACCACCAAGGTCAACCGCAAGCTCAAGCAGCTCACGCCGGAGAGCCTCGCCGCCACCGCGGCCAACAAGGCCCTGGAGACCGGGCACCGCCTCAAGGACGCCGCGGTCGGGTTCGCGCTCGACGTCCGCGACAACATGGTCCAGCGTGAGGCGGAGCTGGGGGAGGCGCTCGGCATCCACGAGAGCCCCGAACTGCCCGAGCCCCGGCGGGTGACCGCCATCGAGAACAACCGCAGCACAGTGAAGTACATCGAGAACACGACGTACTCGTACAACCGGAATGAGGACCACTGATGGAGTCGGCCGAGATTCGCCGCCGCTGGCTGAGCTTCTTCGAGGAGCGCGGGCACACCGTCGTCCCTTCGGCGTCGCTCATCGCGGACGACCCGACTCTGCTCCTCGTCCCCGCCGGCATGGTGCCCTTCAAGCCCTACTTCCTGGGTGAGGTCAAGCCCCCCTTCGACCGCGCCACCAGCGTGCAGAAGTGCGTGCGCACGCCGGACATCGAAGAGGTCGGCAAGACCACCCGCCACGGCACGTTCTTCCAGATGTGCGGCAACTTCTCCTTCGGCGACTACTTCAAGGAAGGCGCCATCAAGTACGCCTGGGAGCTGCTCACCGGCGACCAGGACAAGGGCGGTTACGGCCTCGACCCCGAGCGTCTGTGGATCACCGTCTACAAGGACGACGACGAGGCCGAGCGCATCTGGCACGACGTCGTCGGCGTGCCCAAGGAGCGCATCCAGCGCCTGGGCATGAAGGACAACTACTGGTCC
Source organism: Streptomyces sp. NPDC046860 (assembly GCF_040645115.1). Lineage (NCBI taxonomy): Bacteria > Bacillati > Actinomycetota > Actinomycetes > Kitasatosporales > Streptomycetaceae > Streptomyces > Streptomyces sp. NPDC046860. The sequence continues at coordinate 231,907 of NZ_JBEYXQ010000009.1, forward strand.
ATGGGCGTCCCCGGCCCCTGCGGCCCCTGCTCCGAGATCAACTACGACCGCGGCCCCGAGTTCGGCGTCGAGGGCGGCCCCGCCGTCAACGACGAGCGGTACGTCGAGATCTGGAACCTCGTCTTCATGCAGTACGAGCGGGGCGAGGGCATCGGCAAGGACAACTTCGAGATCCTCGGGGACCTGCCGAGCCAGAACATCGACACGGGCCTCGGCCTGGAGCGCCTCGCCATGATTCTGCAGGGCGTGCAGAACATGTACGAGATCGACACCTCGATGGCCGTCATCAAGAAGGCCACCGAGCTGACCGGCGTCGAGTACGGCGCCGCCCAGCAGTCGGACGTCTCCCTGCGCGTGGTCACCGACCACATGCGCACCTCCGTGATGCTCATCGGCGACGGCGTCACCCCGGGCAACGAGGGCCGCGGCTACGTGCTGCGCCGCATCATGCGCCGCGCCATCCGCAACATGCGTCTGCTCGGCGCCACCGGTCCGGTCGTCAAGGACCTGGTCGACACCGTGATCGCGATGATGGGCCAGCAGTACCCCGAGCTGATCACCGACCGCGAGCGCATCGAGAAGGTCGCCCTCGCCGAGGAGGCCGCCTTCCTCAAGACGCTGAAGGCCGGCACCAACATCCTCGACACCGCCGTCACCGAGACCAAGCAGTCCGGCGGCAGCGTCCTCTCCGGCGACAAGGCGTTCCTGCTCCACGACACCTGGGGCTTCCCGATCGACCTCACCCTGGAGATGGCCGCCGAGCAGGGCCTCGCCGTGGACGAGGACGGCTTCCGCCGCCTGATGCGGGAGCAGCGCGAGCGCGCCAAGGCCGACGCCCAGGCCAAGAAGACCGGGCATGCCGACATGGGCGCCTACCGCGAGATCGCCGACCGGGCCGGTGCCACCGACTTCATCGGGTACGCCGACACCGAGGGCGAGACCACGATCGTCGGCATCCTCGTCGACGGCGTCTCCTCCCCGGTCGCCACCGAGGGCGACGAGGTCGAGATCGTCCTGGACCGCACCCCGTTCTACGCCGAGGGCGGCGGCCAGATCGGCGACACCGGCCGCATCAAGGCCGACACCGGTGCCGTGATCGAGATCCGCGACACCCAGAAGCCCGTGCCCGGCGTGTACGTCCACAAGGGCGTCGTCCAGGTCGGCGAGGTCACCGTGGGCGCCAAGGCCCAGGCGTCGATCGACCGGCTGCGCCGCAAGGCCATCGCCCGCGCCCACTCCGCCACCCACCTGACCCACCAGGCCCTGCGCGACGCCCTCGGCCCGACGGCCGCCCAGGCCGGTTCCGAGAACCAGCCCGGCCGCTTCCGCTTCGACTTCGGCTCGCCCTCCGCCGTCCCGACGGCCGTGATGACCGACGTCGAGCAGAAGATCAACGAGGTGCTCTCGCACGACCTCGACGTGCACGCCGAGGTCATGGGCATCGACGAGGCCCGCAAGCAGGGCGCCATCGCCGAGTTCGGCGAGAAGTACGGCGAGCGGGTCCGCGTCGTCACCATCGGCGACTTCTCCAAGGAGCTGTGCGGCGGCACCCACGTGCACAACACCGCCCAGCTCGGTCTGGTGAAGCTGCTCGGCGAGTCCTCCATCGGCTCCGGTGTGCGCCGTATCGAGGCCCTCGTCGGCGTCGACGCCTACAACTTCCTCGCCCGCGAGCACACGGTCGTCAACCAGCTCACCGAGCTGCTGAAGGGCCGCTCGGAGGAGCTGCCGGAGAAGGTCTCCGCGATGCTCGGCAAGCTGAAGGACGCCGAGAAGGAGATCGACAGGTTCCGCGCGGAGAAGGTCCTCCAGGCCGCCGCCGGTCTCGCCGAGTCCGCCAAGGACGTGCGCGGCGTGGCCGTCGTCACCGGTCAGGTCCCGGACGGCACCACCCCGGACGACCTGCGCAGGCTGGTGCTCGACGTGCGCGGCCGCATCCAGGGCGGCCGGGCCGCCGTGGTCGCCCTGTTCACCGTGAACAACGGCAAGCCGCTCACCGTCATCGCCACCAACGACGCGGCCCGCGAGCGCGGTCTCAAGGCCGGTGAGCTGGTCCGCACCGCCGCCAAGACCCTCGGCGGCGGCGGTGGCGGCAAGCCGGACGTCGCCCAGGGCGGCGGCCAGAACCCGGCGGCCGTCGGCGAGGCCGTCGAGGCCGTCGAGCGCCTCGTCGCCGACACGGCGAAGTAGGCCGGGCGGCATGCGAAGAGGACGCCGCCTCGCCATCGACGTCGGGGACGCCCGGATCGGGGTCGCCTCGTGCGACCCCGACGGGATCCTGGCCACCCCGGTGGAGACGGTTCCCGGACGTGACATCCCGGCCGCGCACCGCAGACTGCGGCAGCTGGTCGAGGAGTACGAACCGATCGAGGTCGTCGTCGGGCTCCCTCGCTCCCTCAAGGGGGGCGAGGGCCCGGCGGCGGTCAAGGTGCGCGCGTTCACCCAGGAGCTGGCACGCGGCATCGCGCCCGTGCCGGTCAGGCTGGTGGACGAGCGGATGACCACGGTGACGGCCAGTCAGGGACTGCGGGCCTCGGGCGTGAAGTCCAAGAAGGGCCGTTCCGTCATCGACCAGGCGGCCGCGGTCATCATCCTGCAGCAGGCCCTCGAATCCGAACGGGTGTCAGGCGCGGCACCCGGTGAGGGCGTCGAAGTGGTCATCTGATCGCAGTGCGGTAACGTTCCGCGCGATGCGGCGGTGTTCGAACAGCCGCCGCACAGCAAGAGGCGGAACGGAAGCCGGTCCTGGAGCCGGGCGACCGTCGGCCTCGCGGCTCGTAGGGGATCGATGACTGAGTATGGCCGGGGCCCAGGCACCGAACCGTGGCATCCGGAGGACCCGTTGTACGGGGACGGCGGATGGGGAGCGCAGCAGGCCCACGCGGGCCAGCAGCACCCGTACGGCGGCCAGCCGCAGCATCCGCAGCACCAGGGTTACGGCGACTGGCAGCAGGGCCAGCAGGGTCAGCACCAGGGCTACGGCGGCCAGCAGTACCCGCAGTACGACGGGCAGGGCCAGCAGCACTTCGATCCCCAGCAGACCGGTCAGCACCACCAGCACCACCAGCAGCACCAGGGCGGCTGGGACGCGACGGGTACCCACGGCCATGTGCCCTACGCCGCCGATCCGGGCGACCCCTACGGGCAGCAGCCCGCCGCCTACGGGGCCGAACAGCCCGACCTGTACGGCACCGAGGACGCCTACCCGCCGCCCCAGCCCCCCGGTCGCCGGCACCCCGAGCCGGAGCCGGAGGCCGGCTGGGACCCCCAGGCGGAGCCCGAGGAGCACCCCCTGCCCGCCGGGGACGACGACGCCGACCCCGAGGCCGACGGCCGGGAGCCGCGCACCGAGCGGCGCGGCAAGGGCCGCAAGCCCGTCAAGAACAAGAAGGGGCGCACCGGCTGCGCCCTGATGCTGGTCGTCGTGGTCTTCGGCGGGGGCCTCGGCGGTGTCGCGTACTTCGGCTACCAGTTCTACCAGGATCGTTTCGCCCCGGCCCCGGACTACGCGGGCAGCGGCAACGGCCAGACCGTGACGGTCGAGATCCCCAAGGGCGCCGGCGGCTACGACATCGGCAACAAGCTCAAGGAGGCGGGCGTCGTCGAGAGCGTGGACGCCTTCGTCTCCGCCCAGGCGGCGAACCCGAAGGCGAAAGCCCTCCAGGACGGCGTCTACATCCTGCAGAAGCACATGTCGGCCGCGAGCGCGGTCGAACTGATGCTCAGCCCGAAGAGCCGCAACAACCTGATCATCGCCGAGGGCACGCGCAACGTGGCCGTCTACGCGCTGATCGACAAGCGGATGAAGCTGCCGAACGGCACCACCCAGAAGGTGGCCAAGACGGAGTACAAGTCCCTCGGCCTGCCCGCCTGGGCGCTCAACCACCCCGGTCTGAAGGACCCGCTGGAGGGCTTCCTCTTCCCGTCCAGCTACGCGATCGGCAAGGACCAGAAGCCCGAGGACGTCCTGAAGTCCATGGTGCAGCGGGCCAACGAGCGCTACTCCACCCTCGGTCTGGAGAAGAAGGCGTCCGGGCTCGGCCTGGAGTCGCCTTGGGAGCTCCTCACCACGGCCAGCCTGGTGCAGGCGGAGGGCAAGACGCACGACGACTTCCGCAAGATGGCGGAAGTGGTCTACAACCGTCTCAAGCCGGACAACACCGAGACGAACCGGCTCCTGCAGTTCGACTCGACGTACAACTACCTCAAGGGCGCCAGCAACATCCACATCTCCGAGACGGAGATCAACGGCGACCGCAGCCCTTACAACACGTACACCAACAAGGGTCTGCCGCCCGGCCCGATCGGGAACCCGGGTGACGAGGCGCTCAACGCGGCCCTGTCCCCGACGCGCGAGGGCTGGATGTACTTCGTGGCGACGGACGGTATGAACAAGACCGAATTCGCGCGGACCAACGCGGAGTTCGAGAAGCTCAAGGACAAGTTCAATGCCAACTCGGGCAACTGACGCGCGCCGGGCCGCCGTGCTCGGCAAGCCCATCGCCCACTCGCTCTCCCCGGTGCTGCACCGGGCCGCTTACGCCGAACTCGGGCTCGCCGACTGGTCGTACGACCGGTTCGAGGTCGACGAGGCGGGGCTGCCGGCCTTCTTCGAGGGGCTCGGTCCCGAGTGGGCGGGGCTGTCGCTGACCATGCCGCTCAAGCGGGCGGTCATGCCGCTGCTGGACGAGGTGAGCGTGACGGCCGCGTCCGTGGACGCGGTCAACACGGTGGTGTTCACCGAGGACGGCCGCAAAGTCGGCGACAACACCGACATCCCCGGCATGGTGGCCGCGCTGCGCGAGCACGGCATCGAGGAGGTGGAGTCCGCCGCGATCCTCGGCGCCGGGGCCACCGCCTCCTCCGCGCTCGCCGCGCTGTCCCGGGTCTGCGCGGGCGAGGTGGTCGTCTACGTCCGCAGCGCCGCCCGCGCCGCCGAGATGCTGGAGTGGGGCGAGCGGCTCGACGTGGAGGTCCGCACCGCCGACTGGGCGGACGCCGCCGAGGCCCTGCGGGCGCCCCTGGTGATCGCCACCACGCCCGCCGGGACCGCGGACGCCCTCGCCTCCGCCGTGCCCGAACGCCCGGCCACCCTCTTCGACGTGCTCTACGACCCCTGGCCCACCGAGCTGGCCGCCCGCTGGTCCATGTTCGGCGGGGCCGTGGTCGGCGGCCTGGACCTGCTCGTCCACCAGGCCGTGCTCCAGGTGGAGCGGATGACCGGCCGCGCCCCGGCCCCGCTGGAGGCCATGCGGCGCGCGGGCGAGAAGGCCCTCGCCGCCCGCTGAGAGCCCGCCGGGAGCCCACGGGGCCCCCGTCGCCCGGCCCCGCACCCGGGTCCCGGTATCCGGACCGAGGCCCGGATACCGGGCACGGCGTGGGAGGATCGGAGGTGGCGGGCCGGGATCGCGCACCCGGCCGGGCCGCCGCCGTACACGCGGACGACGCGTGCGCGGGGCAGTGGTGGGCGCGAAAACTGAGGAGCAACGTTGAGCAGGCTGCGTTGGCTGACCGCGGGGGAGTCCCACGGTCCCGCACTCGTCGCGACGCTGGAGGGTCTTCCCGCCGGTGTGCCGATCACCACGGAGATGGTGGCGGATCATCTCGCGCGGCGGCGGCTCGGCTATGGACGCGGCGCGCGGATGAAGTTCGAGCGTGACGAGATCACGTTCCTCGGCGGGGTGCGGCACGGGCTCACCCTCGGCTCCCCGGTGGCGGTCATGGTGGGCAACACCGAGTGGCCCAAGTGGGAGCAGGTCATGGCGGCCGACCCGGTGGACGAGGAGGTGCTGGCCGGCCTCGCGCGCAACGCCAAGCTGACCCGCCCGCGTCCCGGTCACGCCGACCTCGCCGGCATGCAGAAGTACGGCTTCGACGAGGCCCGGCCGATCCTGGAGCGGGCCTCCGCGCGGGAGACGGCGGCGCGGGTCGCGCTCGGCGCGGTGGCGCGGTCGTACCTGAAGGAGACCGCCGGCATCGAGATCGTCAGCCACGTCGTGGAGCTGGCCTCCGCCAAGGCGCCCTACGGCGTCTACCCGACCCCGGCCGACGTCGAGCGGCTCGACGAGGACCCGGTGCGCTGCCTGGACGCCGACGCGTCCAAGGCGATGGTCGCGGAGATCGACCAGGCCCACAAGGACGGCGACACCCTCGGCGGTGTGGTCGAGGTGCTGGCCTACGGCGTCCCCGTGGGCCTCGGCTCGCACGTCCACTGGGACCGCAGGCTGGACGCCCGGCTCGCCGCCGCCCTCATGGGCATCCAGGCGATCAAGGGCGTCGAGGTCGGCGACGGCTTCGACCTGGCGCGGGTGCCCGGCTCGAAGGCGCACGACGAGATCCTCACCACCCCCGAGGGCATCAAGCGCGCCACCGGCCGCTCCGGCGGCACCGAGGGCGGGCTGACCACCGGCGAGCTGCTGCGGGTGCGCGCCGCCATGAAGCCGATCGCCACCGTGCCGCGCGCGCTGGCCACGGTGGACGTGGCGACCGGCGAGGCCGCGCAGGCCCACCACCAGCGTTCCGACGTGTGCGCGGTGCCGGCCGCCGGCATCGTGGCCGAGGCGATGGTGGCCCTGGTCCTCGCGGACGCGGTCGCGGAGAAGTTCGGCGGCGACAGCGTCGCCGAGACCCGCCGCAACGTCCGCTCCTACCTCGACAACCTGGCGATCGGATGAGCGCCGGCCCCGTGGTCGTCCTGGTGGGGCCGATGGGGGTGGGCAAGTCCACCGTCGGGCGGCTGCTGGCCGAACGGCTGGACGCGGCCTTCCGGGACACCGACGACGACATCGTGGCCCAGCAGGGCCGCACCATCGCCGAGATCTTCGTGGACGACGGCGAGGACGCCTTCCGCGTGCTGGAGAAGCGCGCGGTGGCCGCCGCCGTCACCGGGCACACGGGCGTCCTCGCCCTGGGCGGCGGCGCCGTCCTCGACGCGGACACCCGGGCGCTGCTCACCGCCCAGCGGGTCGTCTACCTGTCGATGGATGTCGAGGAGGCGGTGCGCCGCACCGGGCTGAACGCCGCCCGGCCGCTGCTCGCCGTCAATCCGCGCCAGCAGTGGCGCACGCTGATGGAGGCCCGCCGCCATCTGTACGAGGAGGTCGCCACCGCCGTCGTGGCGACCGACGGGCGCGCTCCCGCGGACGTCGCCCGAGCCGTCCTGGACGCACTGGAGTTGAAGGAAGCATGAGCGAGGCAGTCACCCGCATCCAGATCGCGGGCACGGCGGGCACCGAGCCCTACGAGGTCCTGGTGGGCCGCCAGTTGCTCGGTGAGCTGGCCGGACTGATCGGTCCGAAGGCCAAGCGGGTCGCCGTCATCCACCCCGAGGCCCTCGCCGAGACCGGGGACGCGCTCCGCGCCGACCTGGCCGAGCAGGGCTACGAGGCGGTCGCCATCCAGGTGCCGAACGCCGAGGAGGCGAAGACCGCCGAGGTCGCCGCCTACTGCTGGAAGGCGCTCGGCCAGTCCGGCTTCACCCGCACCGACGTGGTCGTGGGCGTCGGCGGCGGCGCCACCACCGACCTGGCCGGGTTCGTCGCGGCGACCTGGCTGCGCGGGGTGCGCTGGATCGCCGTCCCCACCACCGTGCTGGCCATGGTGGACGCGGCGGTCGGCGGCAAGACCGGCATTAACACCGCCGAGGGCAAGAACCTCGTCGGCTCCTTCCACCCGCCGGCCGGCGTCCTGTGCGACCTGGCCGCGCTGGACTCCCTCCCGGTCAACGACTACGTCTCCGGGCTGGCGGAGGTCATCAAGGCCGGCTTCATCGCCGACCCGGTGATCCTCGACCTGATCGAGTCCGACCCGGAGGCCGCCCGCACCCCGGCGGGACCGCACACCGCCGAGCTGCTGGAGCGGTCGATCCGGGTCAAGGCCGACGTGGTCTCCTCCGACCTCAAGGAGTCCGGCCGCCGGGAGATCCTCAACTACGGCCACACCCTCGGCCACGCCATCGAGAAGAACGAGCGGTACAAGTGGCGGCACGGCGCGGCCGTCGCCGTCGGCATGCACTTCGCCGCCGAACTGGGCCGGCTGGCGGGCCGGCTGGACGACGCCACCGCCGACCGGCACCGCGCGATCCTGGAGTCGGTGGGCCTGCCGCTGCACTACCGCCACGACCAGTGGCCCCGGCTGGTGGAGGCGATGAAGGTCGACAAGAAGTCCCGCGGCGACATGCTGCGCTTCATCGTCCTGGACGGCCTCGCCCGGCCGACCGTGCTGGAGGGCCCCGACCCGGCCGTGCTCCTCGCCGCGTACGGCGAGGTCGGGCAGTAGGTCCCGTACCGTCTGGTGTGCCCGATTCCCCACGTGGGGCGGGCACTTCGCACCGCCCCCTGCCGTTCACCAAAGGACGGCCGGGGGCGGTACCGTTCGGTAGGGTGCGGGCTCCGTACCCGCCTTCCGGCGCCGAGTGTGTGTACGAGATGGAGTGGCAACGGATGCAGCACGCAGTGGGGTCTCCGCTGCCGCCGCCCCACCAGCCGGGGCACGGGCCGCACATCGGCTGGGCGCCGGCCGCGGGAGCGCCGCAGGGTCCGGCCGTCCCACCCCCGCCGCCGGGATTCTCCGGCGCGGGCCCCGTCCCGCCCGCTCCGCCCACGCCGCCGGCTCCGCAGGGCCCGCCCCCGCAGGCCCCGGTCCCTCAGCACCCGGTTCCGCACCACCCCCTGGCGCCGTCCGCGCCGGACGTGTCCGGGCATGTGACGCTGCCGCCCGGCGGCCCCGTCGGGGCGCCCGCCATGACCGCGCCCGACGCCTCCGCGACCACCCTCGCCGTGCTGCTGATCGGCCCGGCGGGCGCGGGCAAGACCAGCGTGGCCAAGTTCTGGGCGGACCATCGCCGGGTGCCCACCGCCCACATCAGCCTGGACGACGTGCGCGAGTGGGTCCGCTCCGGCTTCGCCGACCCCCAGACCGGGTGGAACGACCACTCCGAGGCCCAGTACCGCCTGGCCCGCCGCACCTGCGGCTTCGCCGCGCGCAACTTCCTGGCCAACGGGATCTCCTGCATCCTCGACGACGCGGTCTTCCCCGACCGCCCGGTCGTCGGACTCGGCGGCTGGAAGCGCCATGTGGGCCCCGGCCTGCTCCCGGTGGTGCTGCTGCCGGGCCTGGACATCGTCCTGGAACGCAACGCCGAACGCTCGGGCAACCGCCGCCTCACCGACGAGGAGGTGGCCCGCATCCACGGCCGCATGGCCGGCTGGTACGGCTCCGGGCTGCCCATCATCGACAACTCCCAGCTCGACGTGCCCGGCACCGCGCGGGTGCTGGACGAGGTGCTGGCCCGCGCGATCGCCAGCCCGCCGAACTGGTAGCGGAGCGGGGTGCCGCCCACTCGGCCCCCGCCAACCGGCACAAACCGGGCACAACTTCTACGCTCGTCTCATGTCAGAGGTGTACGCGACCCGCCGATCCCGGCTGAGGGAACGCTGCAACGCGGCCGGTACCGCGGCAGCGCTCATCTCCCGCCCCGCCAATGTGCGCTACCTGGCGGGAGCCGCGCCCCAAGGTGCCGTCCTGCTGCTCGGCAGGCACGAGGACCAGTTGGTGTGCCCCGTCCCGCCGGAGGACCGGCCGGTCGACGGGCGCCCCGACGAGTCCCTGGTGCTGCACGTGCTGTCCACGCCGGGCCGCGACCCCGCCGTCGCCGCGGCGGGCCTCGCCGGGAGCCAGGGCAGCGACGCCCTCGCCGTGGAGGAGCACCACCTCACCGTCGCCCGGTACCGCGCCCTCGACTCCGTCGCGCCCGGGGTGCGGCTCGCGGGGCTCGGCACGGCGGTCGAGCAGCTCCGGCTGGTCAAGGACGAGGAGGAGATCTCCTGCCTGCGCATCGGCGCCGAGATCGCCGACCAGGCCCTCGGCGAACTGCTGGAGTCCATCCTGGTCGGCCGCACCGAGCGGCATCTCGCGCTGGAGCTGGAGCGCCGCCTGGTCGACCACGGCGCGGAAGGGCCCGCCTTCCCGACCTCGGTGGCCACCGGCCCCAACTCCGGCCGCCCGGGCCACCGGCCCACCGACCGCCGGGTGGAGGAGGGCGACTTCCTCTCCGTCTGCCTCGGCGCCGCCTACCGCGGCTACCGCTGCGAGATCGGCCGTACCTTCGTCATCGGCACCTCGCCCGCCGACTGGCAGATCGAGCTGTACGACCTGGTCTTCGCCGCCCAGCGCGCCGGGCGCGAGGCCCTCCATCCGGGCGCCGCCTGCCGCGACGTGGACCGCGCCGCGCGCCAGGTGCTGGACTCCGCCGGGTACGGCGCGGCCCTCCAGCCGGTCACCGGACACGGCGTCGGGCTCGAAATCGACGAGGACCCGCAGCTGGCCCCCGCGGCCATGGGTAAACTTGACGCTTGCGTGCCGGTCACCGTCGAGCCGGGGGTCCACCTTCCGGGCCGGGGCGGAGTCCGGATCGATGACACGCTCGTCGTCCGCCCCGAGGCGGACGGCGGTCCCGAGCTACTCACCATCACGACCAAGGAACTGCTCGCCCTGTAGCCAGAGGCGCGCGCCGGGGTCGTACGTCAGTCCAGGAGATTCCGCAACCGTGGCTTCCACGAACGACCTCAAGAACGGCATGGTGCTCAAGCTCGACGGGGGCCAGCTTTGGTCCGTCGTCGAGTTCCAGCACGTCAAGCCCGGTAAGGGCCCGGCCTTCGTGCGCACCAAGCTCAAGAACGTCCTCTCCGGCAAGGTGGTCGACAAGACCTTCAACGCCGGTGTCAAGGTCGAGACGGCCACCGTCGACAAGCGCGACATGCAGTTCTCGTACAAGGACGGCGAGTACTACGTCTTCATGGACATGGAGACGTACGACCAGCTCCACATCGACCCGAAGGCCGTCGGCGACGCCGCGAACTTCCTGATCGAGGGCTTCACCGCCGTCGTCGCGCAGCACGAGGGCGAGGTGCTCTTCGTCGAGCTGCCGGCCGCCGTCGAGCTCGTCATCCAGGAGACCGAGCCGGGCGTCCAGGGCGACCGCTCCACCGGTGGCACCAAGCCCGCCACGCTGGAGACCGGCCACCAGATCCAGGTCCCGCTCTTCATCACGACCGGCGAGAAGATCAAGGTCGACACTCGCACGAGCGACTACCTCGGCCGGGTGAACAGCTAACCGTGGCCGCCCGCAACACGGCCCGCAAGCGCGCCTTCCAGATCCTCTTCGAGGGTGACCAGCGCGGCACCGACGTCCTCACGGTCCTCGCCGACTGGGTCCGGCTCTCCCGGACCGACACCCGCCAGCCCCCCGTGAGCGAGTACACGATGCAGCTCGTCGAGGGGTACGCGGAGCGCGCCCGGCGCATCGACGACCTGATCGCGCAGTACGCGGTGGGATGGACGATCGACCGGATGCCGGTCGTCGACCGCAACCTGCTGCGCCTCGGCGCCTACGAGCTGATCTGGGAGGACGAGACCCCGGACGCGGTCGTCCTCGACGAGATGGTGCAGCTCGCGAAGGAGTTCTCGACGGACGAGTCGCCGGCCTTCGTGAACGGCCTCCTGGGCCGCTTCAAGGAGCTCAAGGCGAGCCTGCGGCGCGAGGAGCCGTAGCAGCGCCGTCAGGGGCGCGGGAGAGCTACGTGTGCCGGCCCGTCGGGGCTGGTCGCGCAGTTCCCCGCGCCCCTGAGTTTCTCCGGCCTTAGTACGCCGAAATGCCGCCGGGGTGGCAGGGATCGTCTCCCTGCCACCCCGGCGGCACGTTTCTGCGGATGGAACCAGCGGCTAGTTGTCCTCGTGGGCGACCGCGCGGCGCGCGTCCGCGTCCAGGACGCCCCAGCTGATGAGCTGCTCGGTCAGGACCGAGGGGGACTGGTCGTAGATGACCGCGAGGGTGCGCAGGTCGTCCTGGCGGATCGACAGCACCTTGCCGTTGTAGTCACCGCGCTGGGACTGGATCGTCGCCGCGTACCGCTGGAGGGGGCCCGCCTTCTCGGCCGGCACCGTGGCCAGCCGCTCCAGGTCCAGGACGAGCTTCGGCGGCGGCTCGGCGGCCCCGCCCGGCGTGGTGCCCGGCAGCAGCTCCTGCACCGGGACGCCGTAGAAATCGGCCAGCTCGGCCAGGCGCTGCACGGTCACGGCACGGTCGCCGCGCTCGTAGGAACCGACCACCACGGCCTTCCAGCGCCCCTGGGACTTCTCCTCGACACCGTGGAGGGAAAGGCCCTGCTGGGTGCGGATGGCCCGGAGCTTGGCCCCGAGCTGTTTGGCGTATTCGCTGGACATATAGCTCCCCGGACACTGTGTAGACGCGGTCGGCAGGTGTTCCCACCGCGCGGCTGGTAACTCACTGTGAGGTTACGCAGCGTGATTCTCCTGCGTCAAGCCGAATGGTCCACACCGACGCTTCCGTGGTAGTGGCCGCCCGTTGCGCCGAGCGGGTGAACGGGGCCTCCGGATGACCTGCTAGGGTGGATGGCGCAAATCCGACGTCCTTTAAAGTCCGTCCCGTGAGGCGGAGAAGGAGGTCCGTTTCGTATGGACTCGCACGCCCGTCCCCTGACGTCCGATGCCCGGCCCGTGCTCGAAGGCCCTGACATCGCCCGCGTCCTCACCCGCATCGCCCACGAGATCGTCGAACGCGCCAAAGGCGCCGACGACGTGGTGCTCCTCGGCATCCCCACGCGGGGCGTCTTCCTCGCCCAGCGGCTCGCCGTCAAGCTGGAGCAGGTCACCGGCCGGAAGATCCCCGTCGGCTCGCTCGACATCACGATGTACCGCGACGACCTGCGCATGCACCCCCCGCGCGCCCTCGCCCGCACCGAGATCCCCGGTGACGGCGTGGACGGCCGCCTCGTGGTGCTCGTCGACGACGTGCTCTTCTCCGGCCGCACCATCCGCGCCGCCCTCGACGCCCTGAACGACATCGGGCGCCCCCGCGCGGTGCAGCTCGCCGTCCTGGTCGACCGCGGACACCGGGAACTGCCGATCCGCGCCGACTACGTCGGCAAGAACCTCCCCACGTCGCTGCGGGAGACGGTCAAGGTCCAGCTCGCCGAGGAGGACGGCCGGGACACCGTGCTGCTCGGCACCAAGGCTGCCGACCAGTAGCGCATCCGGGGCGTCCCGCCGCTTCGGCGTGCCCTGACGCGCCCCGGCCCGCCCGAAACCTCCCGTTTCAACTGCCTTACGGAGCCTGACAGATGCAGCGTCATCTCATCTCGGCCGCCGACCTCACCCGCGACGACGCCGTCCTGATCCTCGACACCGCCGAGGAGATGGCCAGGGTCGCCGACCGGCCGATCAAGAAACTGCCGACCCTGCGCGGCCGCACGGTCTGCAACCTCTTCTTCGAGGACTCCACCCGGACCCGGATCTCCTTCGAGGCCGCCGAGAAGCGCCTCTCCGCCGACGTCATCAACTTCGCGGCCAAGGGCTCCAGCGTCTCCAAGGGCGAGTCCCTGAAGGACACCGCCCAGACGCTGGAGGCGATGGGCGTGGACGCCGTCGTCATCCGGCACAGCGCGTCCGGCGCGCCCTACCGCCTCGCCAACTCCGGCTGGATCGACGCCCCCGTCATCAACGCCGGCGACGGCACCCACCAGCACCCCACCCAGGCCCTGCTGGACGCCTTCACCATGCGGCGCCGCCTGATCGGCCCCGACGCCGGACTGGGCCAGGACCTCGCGGGCAAGCGCGTCACCCTCGTCGGCGACGTCCTGCACAGCCGGGTCGCCCGCTCCAACGTGGACCTGCTGCACACCCTCGGCGCCGACGTCACCCTCGTCGCCCCGCCCACCCTGCTCCCCGTCGGCGTGGAGACCTGGCCCTGCGAGGTGTCCTACGACCTCGACTCCACCCTCCCCAAGACCGACGCGGTGATGATGCTCCGGGTCCAGCGCGAGCGGATGAACGCCGCGTTCTTCCCCACCGAGCGCGAGTACTCCCGCCGCTACGGCCTCGACGGCGACCGCATGGCGCGGCTGCCGGAGCACGCCATCGTCATGCACCCCGGCCCGATGGTCCGGGGCATGGAGATCACCGCCGAGGTCGCCGACTCCGACCGCTGCACGGTCGTGGAGCAGGTCGCCAACGGCGTCTCCGTCCGCATGGCCGTCCTCTACCTCCTGCTCGGCGGCAACGAGCCCGCCGGCACCTCCCACCTTCGTACCGAGGAGAAGTAAGAACATGAGCAAGATCCTGATCCGCGGTGCGAAGGTGCTCGGGGGCGAGCCGCAGGACGTCCTGATCGACGGCGAGCTGATCGAGGCGGTCGGCACCGGCCTGTCCGCCGAGGGCGCCGAGGTCGTCGAGGCCGAGGGCCGCGTGCTGCTGCCGGGCCTGGTCGACCTGCACACCCATCTGCGCGAGCCGGGCCGCGAGGACTCCGAGACCGTGCTGACCGGCACCCGCGCCGCCGCCTCCGGCGGTTTCACCGCCGTCTTCGCCATGGCCAACACCTTCCCCGTCGCCGACACCGCCGGCGTGGTCGAGCAGGTCTGGCGGCTCGGCAAGGAGTCCGGCTACTGCGACGTACGCCCCATCGGCGCCGTCACCGTCGGCCTGGAGGGCAAGAAGCTCGCCGAGCTGGGCGCCATGCACGACTCGGCCGCCGAGGTCAGCGTCTTCTCCGACGACGGCAAGTGCGTGGACGACGCGGTGATCATGCGCCGCGCGCTGGAGTACGTGAAGGCGTTCGGCGGGGTCGTCGCCCAGCACGCCCAGGAGCCCCGGCTCACCGAGGGCGCCCAGATGAACGAGGGCGTGGTTTCCGCCGAGCTGGGCCTCGGCGGCTGGCCGGCCGTCGCCGAGGAGTCCGTCATCGCGCGGGACGTGCTGCTCGCCGAGCACGTCGGCTCCCGCCTGCACATCTGCCACCTGTCCACGGCCGGCTCGGTGGAGATCATCCGCTGGGCCAAGTCCCGCGGCATCGACGTCACCGCCGAGGTGTGCCCGCACCACCTGCTCCTGACCGAGGAGATGGTGCGCACCTACAACCCGGCCTACAAGGTCAACCCGCCGCTGCGCACCGAGCGCGATGTGCGCGCCCTGCGCGAGGCGCTGGCCGACGGCACGATCGACATCGTCGCCACCGACCACGCCCCGCACCCGCACGAGGACAAGGACTGCGAGTGGGCCGCGGCCGCCATGGGCATGGTCGGCCTGGAGACCGCGCTGTCCGTGGTGCAGGAGACCATGGTCGAGACCGGCCTGCTCGACTGGGCCGAGGTCGCCGACCGGATGTCCTTCACCCCCGCCCGGATCGGCGGGGCCACCGGCCACGGCCGCCCGGTCGCCGCGGGAGAGCCCGCCAACCTCACCCTCGTGGACACGGCCTACCGTGGACAGGTGGACCCCGCGCGCTTCGCCTCGCGCAGCCGCAACACCCCCTACGAGGGCCGCGAGCTGCCGGGCCGTGTCACGCACACCTGGCTGCGGGGCAAGGCCACGCTCATGGACGGGAAGCTCACGTGACACCTGCAACTCAGCTCGCCGTATCGCTCGCCACGACCCTGGCGGACGAGAAGAAGTCGGCCGAGGTGACCGACTGGGCCGCCCGCCTGGGCTGGCTCGTCGGCCTGGCCCTCTTCGTCGCCCTCCTGTACTGGCTGATGCGCGAGGGCTGGAAGTGGCGCGGCGCCCTCCAGAACGACCTGCCCGCACTGCCCGAGGTGCCGGACGCCCCCGGCACCGAGAAACTGACGATGAGCGGCCGCTACCACGGCTCCACCACCGCCGGGCAGTGGCTGGACCGGATCGTGGCCCACGGCCTGGGCTCCCGCAGCCGGGCCGAGCTGACCCTCACCGACGCGGGCCTGGCCGTCGAGCGCCCCGGCGCCACGGACTTCTTCATCCCCGCCGCGGCCCTGCGCGGCGCCCGGCTCGACAAGGGCATCGCGGGCAAGGTCCTCACCGAGGGCGGACTGCTCGTGGTGACCTGGGCGCACGGCGAGAAGCTGATCGACTCCGGCTTCCGCTCCGACCGGGCCGCCGAACACACCACCTGGGTCGAGACCCTGAACCAGATGACCGACCACACGGAAGGCGCACGATGACGACCTCCACCAGGGGAGCCTCCAGGACTCCCGCCGTACTCGTCCTGGAGGACGGCCGCACCTTCCGCGGCCGCGCCTACGGGGCCGTGGGGGAGACCTTCGGCGAGGCCGTGTTCTCCACCGGCATGACCGGCTACCAGGAGACCCTGACCGACCCCTCCTACGACCGCCAGATCGTAGTCGCCACCGCCCCCCAGATCGGCAACACCGGCTGGAACGACGAGGACGACGAGTCCGGCCGCATCTGGGTCTCCGGCTACGTCGTGCGCGACCCCGCGCGCGTGCCGTCCAACTGGCGCGCCAAGCGCTCCCTGGACGACGAACTGACCGCCCAGGGCGTCGTCGGCATCAGCGGCATCGACACCCGCGCCCTCACCCGCCACCTGCGCGAGCGCGGCTCCATGCGCGCCGGGATCTTCTCCGGCGAGACGCTGGCGTCCGACGCCGACCTCGTCACGCGGGTCCAGGCCCAGCCGCACATGAAGGGCGCGAGCCTCTACGAGGAGGTCGCCACCAAGGAGGCGTACGTCGTCCCCGCGGTCGGCGAGAAGAAGTTCACCGTCGCCGCCGTCGACCTCGGCATCAAGGGCATGACCCCGCAGCGGATGGCCGAGCGCGGCATCGAGGTCCACGTGCTCCCCGCGACCGCCACCGCCGACGACCTCTACGCCGTGGACCCCGACGGCGTGTTCTTCTCCAACGGCCCCGGCGACCCGGCCACGGCCGACGGACCGGTCGCCCTGATGACCGCCGTCCTGGAGCGGAAGACCCCGCTGTTCGGCATCTGCTTCGGCAACCAGATCCTCGGCCGCGCCCTCGGCTTCGGCACGTACAAGCTGAAGTACGGCCACCGCGGCATCAACCAGCCGGTCCAGGACCGCACCACCGGCAAGGTCGAGGTCACCGCGCACAACCACGGCTTCGCCGTCGACGCCCCGCTCGACCGGGTCAGCGACACGAAGTTCGGCCGCGCCGAGGTCTCCCACGTCTGCCTCAACGACGACGTGGTGGAAGGTCTCCAGCTGCTCGACCAGCCCGCCTTCTCCGTCCAGTACCACCCCGAAGCGGCAGCGGGTCCCCACGACGCCGCCTACCTGTTCGACCGCTTCGTCTCCCTGATGGAGGGCCAGCGTGCCTAAGCGCTCCGACATCCAGTCCGTCCTGGTCATCGGCTCGGGCCCGATCGTCATCGGTCAGGCCGCCGAGTTCGACTACTCCGGCACCCAGGCGTGCCGCGTGCTCAAGGCCGAGGGCCTGCGCGTGGTCCTCGTCAACTCCAACCCGGCGACGATCATGACCGACCCGGAGATCGCCGACGCCACCTACGTCGAGCCGATCACCCCCGAGTTCGTCGAGAAGATCATCGCCAAGGAGCGCCCCGACGCCCTCCTGCCCACCCTGGGCGGCCAGACCGCCCTGAACACCGCCATCTCGCTGCACGACAGCGGGGTGCTGGAGAAGTACGGCGTCGAACTGATCGGCGCCCGCCCCGAGGCGATCCACAAGGGCGAGGACCGCGACCTCTTCAAGGACGTCGTGGAGGAGGTCCGCAAGAAGACCGGCCACGGCGAGTCCGCCCGCTCGGTCATCTGCCACACCATGGACGACGTCCTGAAGGGCGTCGAGACGCTCGGCGGCTACCCCGTCGTCGTCCGCCCCTCCTTCACCATGGGCGGCGCCGGCTCCGGCTTCGCCCACGATGAGGACGAGCTGCGCCGCATCGCCGGCCAGGGCCTCACGCTCTCCCCGACCACCGAGGTGCTCCTGGAGGAGTCCATCCTCGGCTGGAAGGAGTACGAGCTGGAGCTGATGCGCGACAAGAACGACAACGTCGTGGTCGTCTGCTCCATCGAGAACTTCGACCCGATGGGCGTGCACACCGGCGACTCGATCACCGTCGCCCCCGCGATGACGCTCACCGACCGCGAGTACCAGCTCCTGCGCGACGTCGGCATCGCCATCATCCGCGAGGTCGGCGTGGACACCGGCGGCTGCAACATCCAGTTCGCGGTGAACCCCGAGGACGGCCGGGTCATCGTCATCGAGATGAACCCGCGCGTCTCCCGGTCCTCGGCGCTCGCCTCCAAGGCCACCGGCTTCCCGATCGCCAAGATCGCCGCCAAGCTGGCCGTGGGCTACACCCTGGACGAGATCCCGAACGACATCACGAAGGAGACCCCGGCCTCCTTCGAGCCCACGCTCGACTACGTCGTCGTCAAGGCCCCCCGGTTCGCCTTCGAGAAGTTCCCGCAGGCCGACTCCACGCTGACCACCACCATGAAGTCGGTCGGCGAGGCCATGGCCGTCGGCCGCAACTTCACCGAGGCCTTCCAGAAGGCGCTGCGCTCGCTGGAGAAGAAGGGCAGCCAGTTCACCTTCATCGGTGACCCCGGCGACAGGACCGCCCTCCTCGAAGAGGCGGTACGCCCCACCGACGGCCGCATCAACACCGTCATGCAGGCGATCCGCGCGGGTGCCACCCCGGAGGAGATCTTCGACTACACGAAGATCGACCCCTGGTTCGTCGACCAGCTCTTCCTCATCAAGGAGACCGCCGACGAGCTGGCCGAGGCTCCCGAGCTGACCGCCGGGCTGCTCGCCGAGGCCAAGCGGCACGGCTTCTCCGACCTCCAGATCGCCGAGATCCGCGGCCTGCGCGAGGACGTCGTCCGCGAGGTCCGGCACGTGCTGGGCATCCGCCCGGTCTACAAGACGGTCGACACCTGCGCCGCCGAGTTCGCCGCGCAGACGCCGTACTTCTACTCCTCCTACGACGAGGAGAGCGAGGTCGCGCCGCGCGAGAAGCCCGCCGTGATCATCCTCGGCTCCGGGCCCAACCGCATCGGCCAGGGCATCGAGTTCGACTACTCCTGCGTCCACGCCTCCTTCGCGCTCTCCGACGCCGGGTACGAGACCGTGATGGTCAACTGCAACCCGGAGACCGTCTCCACCGACTACGACACCTCCGACCGGCTCTACTTCGAGCCGCTCACCCTGGAGGACGTGCTGGAGATCGTCCACGCCGAGTCCCTCGCGGGCCCGATCGCCGGTGTGGTCGTCCAGCTCGGCGGCCAGACCCCGCTGGGCCTCGCCCAGGCGCTGAAGGACAACGGCGTGCCGGTCGTCGGCACCCCGCCCGAGGCCATCCACGCCGCCGAGGACCGCGGCGCCTTCGGCCGCGTCCTCGCCGAGGCCGGCCTGCCCGCGCCCAAGCACGGCACCGCCACCACCTTCGCCGAGGCCAAGGCCATCGCGGACGAGATCGGCTACCCGGTCCTGGTCCGCCCCTCCTACGTCCTCGGCGGACGCGGCATGGAGATCGTGTACGAGGAGGAGCGCCTCTCCGCGTACATCGAGGAGTCCACCGAGATCAGCCCCTCCCGGCCGGTCCTCGTGGACCGCTTCCTGGACGACGCCATCGAGATCGACGTCGACGCCCTCTACGACGGCGAGGAGCTCTACCTCGGCGGCGTCATGGAGCACATCGAGGAGGCCGGCATCCACTCCGGCGACTCGGCGTGCGCCCTGCCCCCGATCACGCTGGGCGGCTTCGACATCAAGCGGCTGCGGGCCTCCACCGAGGCCATCGCCAAGGGCGTCGGTGTCCGCGGACTGATCAACATCCAGTTCGCCATGTCCGGCGACATCCTCTACGTCCTGGAGGCCAACCCGCGCGCCTCCCGCACGGTCCCCTTCACCTCCAAGGCGACCGCCGTCCCGCTCGCCAAGGCCGCCGCCCGCATCTCGCTGGGCGCGACCATCGCCGAGCTGCGCGCCGAGGGCCTGCTGCCCGCCACCGGCGACGGCGGCGAACTCCCGCTGGACGCGCCGATCTCCGTCAAGGAGGCCGTCATGCCCTGGTCCCGCTTCCGGGACATCCAGGGCCGCGGCGTGGACACCGTGCTCGGTCCGGAGATGCGCTCCACCGGCGAGGTCATGGGCATCGACTCCGTCTTCGGCACGGCGTACGCCAAGTCGCAGGCGGGCGCGTACGGCCCGCTGCCCACCAAGGGCCGCGCGTTCATCTCGGTCGCCAACCGCGACAAGCGCTCGATGATCTTCCCGGCCCGTGAGCTGGTCGCCCACGGCTTCGAGCTGCTGGCCACCTCCGGCACCGCCGAGGTCCTCAAGCGCAACGGCATCAACGCCACCGTCGTGCGCAAGCAGTCCGAGGGCACCGGCCCCGACGGCGAGCGGACCATCGTCCAGCTCATCCACGACGGCGAGGTCGACCTCATCGTCAACACGCCCTACGGCACCGGCGGCCGCCTCGACGGCTACGACATCCGTACGGCGGCCGTGGCCCGCTCGGTCCCCTGCCTGACCACGGTCCAGGCGCTCGCCGCCGCCGTCCAGGGCATCGACGCCCTCGGCCGCGGTGACGTGGGCGTCCGGTCGCTGCAGGAACACGCGGAACACCTGAACGCCGCCCGCGACTAGCCGACCCGAGGGGGACACCGGAAACGGTGTCCCCCTCTTCATGAGCACCGCCCTGTCATGAGGACACCCATGTACAAGTTCTTCTTCGACCTCGTCTTCAAACGGATGGACCCGGAGCAGGCGCACCACCTCGCCTTCCGCTGGATCCGCCTGCTCGCCCGCGTCCCCGTCCTGCGCACCTTCGCCGCCGCCGCGCTCGCCCCCCGGTACGAGGCCCTGCGCACCGAGGCCCTCGGCCTGCGCATGCACGGCCCCTTCGGCCTCGCCGCCGGCTTCGACAAGAACGCCGTCGGCATCGACGGGCTGTCGATGCTCGGCTTCGACCACGTCGAGATCGGCACCGTCACCGGTGAGGCCCAGCCCGGCAACCCGAAGAAGCGGCTGTTCCGGCTGGTCGCCGACCGCGCGCTGATCAACCGCATGGGCTTCAACAACGAGGGCTCCCTCGCCGTCGCCGCCCGCCTGGCCTCGCGGCGCCCGGTGTTCCGCACGGTCGTCGGCGTCAACATCGGCAAGACCAAGGCCGTCGCCGAGGCGGACGCGGTCGCCGACTACGTGAAGTCCGCCGAGCGGCTCGCCCCGCACGCCGACTACCTCGTCGTCAACGTCTCCTCCCCGAACACCCCAGGCCTCAGGAACCTCCAGGCCACCGAGGCGCTGCGCCCGCTGCTGAGCGCCGTGCGCGAGGCCGCCGACCGCGCCACCGGCGACCGGCGTGTCCCGCTCCTGGTGAAGATCGCCCCCGACCTCGCGGACGAGGACATCGACGCCGTCGCCGACCTCGCCGTGGAACTCGGGCTGGACGGCATCATCGCCACCAACACCACCATCGCCCGCGAGGGCCTGGGTCTGCGCTCCACGCCCTCGCTGGTCAAGGAGACCGGCGGGCTGTCCGGCGCCCCCCTGAAGGCACGCTCCCTGCAGGTGCTGCGCCGCCTGTACGCGCGCGTGGGCGACCGCATCACCCTCATCGGCGTCGGCGGCGTCGAGACCGCCGAGGACGCCTGGCAGCGCATCCTGGCCGGCGCCACGCTGGTCCAGGGCTACAGCGCCTTCGTCTACCAGGGCCCCTTCTGGACCCGCGCCGTCCACAAGGGCCTCGCCGCCCGGCTGGCCGCCAGCCCCCACGCCACCCTCGCCGACGCGGTCGGCGCCGACGTCAGGAACCCCGCATGACCGAGCCCTTCGGTACCCGGCTGCGCCGTGCCATGGACGAGCGGGGCCCGCTCTGCGTCGGCATCGACCCGCACCCCTCGCTGCTCGCCGACTGGGGCCTGAACGACGACGTCGGCGGTCTGGAGCGGTTCAGCCGCACGGTCGTCGAGGCGATCGCGGACCGGGTCGCCGTCGTCAAGCCGCAGAGCGCCTTCTTCGAGCGGTTCGGCTCGCGCGGTGTCGCCGTCCTGGAGCGCACGGTCGCGGAGACCCGCGCGGCCGGCGCCCTGGTCGTGATGGACGCCAAGCGCGGCGACATCGGCTCCACCATGGCCGGGTACGCGGAGGCGTTCCTGCACAAGGACGCCCCGCTGTTCTCGGACGCGCTCACCGTCTCGCCCTACCTCGGCTTCGGCTCGCTCGCCCCGGCGTTCGAGCTGGCCCGGGAGAACGGCACCGGGCTGTTCGTGCTCGCGCTGACCTCCAACCCGGAGGGGCCGGAAGTGCAGCACGCGGTCCGCGCGGACGGCCGTACGGTCGCCGCGACCGTGCTGGCCCACCTCGCGGCGGAGAACGCGGGTGCCGGGCCCCTCGGCTCCTTCGGCGCCGTCGTGGGCGCCACCGTGGGCGACCTGTCCTCCTACGACCTCGCCATCAACGGCCCGCTGCTCGCCCCCGGCGTCGGCGCCCAGGGCGCCACCCCGGCCGACCTCCCGGCGGTGTTCGGGGACGCCGTGGGCAACGTGGTGCCGAACGTCAGCCGGGGCGTGCTGCGGCACGGTCCGGACCGGGCGGCGCTGCGTGCGGCGACCGAGGACTTCGCGCGGGAGATCCGGGCCGTCGTCGCGGGCGTCTGAGCACGGCGGACGCGCTCGACCGGGGGTCCGAGTGGCGAATACATCCCCGAATCATGGGCAGTATGCCGGAAAAGTCCGGCCTCGCAGAGGCTGACCAGGACTTTTCCTCTGTTCTCGCTGACTCTGGCGGACTTGCCCGCTAGTCTCCGAGCAGTGAGAGCGGGCGAGCGTGTTGCTCTCCGCTCCCCAGGTGTGGGGCGACTAGGTTCCTCACCGGTCCGTATCCGACAGTTCGACATCCGAGGTGACGTAGGCGTGGCTCTTCCGCCCCTTACCCCTGAACAGCGCGCAGCCGCGCTCGAAAAGGCCGCCGCGGCTCGCCGGGAGCGGGCCGAGGTCAAGAATCGACTCAAGCACTCCGGCGCCTCGCTGCACGAGGTCATCAAGCAGGGCCAGGAGAACGAGGTCATCGGCAAGATGAAGGTCTCGGCCCTGCTGGAGTCCCTGCCGGGCGTGGGCAAGGTCCGCGCCAAGCAGATCATGGAGCGTCTGGGCATCTCCGAGAGCCGCCGGGTGCGCGGCCTCGGTTCCAACCAGATCGCTTCCCTGGAGCGTGAGTTCGGCAGCACCGGCTCCTGAGTCCGGGCACGGCCCGGACCGGAGTCCCGGACACTCCGGGATTGCTGGAATAATCGCTGCATGGCTTCATCAATCCGGGGCGCGACCCCCGTACCCCCGGACGCACGTCCGCGGCTGACCGTGCTCTCCGGCCCCTCCGGGGTCGGCAAGAGCACGGTCGTCGCCCATATGCGCAAGGCGCACCCCGACGTCTGGCTGTCGGTGTCCGCGACCACCCGCAAGCCGCGCCCCGGCGAGGAGCACGGCGTCCACTACTTCTTCGTCAGCGACGAGGAGATGGACAAGCTGATCGCCAACGGCGAGCTGCTGGAGTGGGCCGAGTTCGCCGGCAACCGCTACGGCACGCCCCGCGCGGCCGTGCTGGAGCGGCTCGACAAGGGGGAGCCGGTGCTGCTGGAGATCGACCTCCAGGGTGCCCGGCAGGTGCGCGAGTCGATGTCCGAGGCGCAGCTGGTGTTCCTGGCCCCGCCCTCCTGGGAGGAGCTGGTGCGCCGGCTCACCGGCCGCGGCACCGAGTCGGCCGAGGTCATCGAGCGCCGGCTGGAGGCGGCCAGGACGGAACTGGCGGCCGAGCCCGAGTTCGACGTGACACTGGTCAACACCTCCGTCGAGGACGTGGCCGGGGAGCTGCTAGCCTTGATGGACGTTGTGTGATCGTGACCGCCGTCCCTCGAACGGTACGGACCGGCCACCGCGTCTCTTCCTGAGACGCGCACCGACTGATTCTTTCCCATCCATCGGAAGGCAGAGCGTGTCCTCTTCCATCACCGCGCCCGAGGGCATCATCAACCCTCCGATCGACGAGCTCCTCGAGGCCACCGACTCGAAGTACAGCCTCGTGATCTACGCGGCCAAGCGCGCCCGTCAGATCAACGCGTACTACTCGCAGCTCGGTGAGGGCCTCCTCGAGTACGTCGGTCCGCTCGTCGACACGCACGTGCACGAGAAGCCGCTCTCGATCGCGCTGCGTGAGATCAACGCCGGTCTGCTGACCTCCGAGGCCATCGAGGGCCCGGTCCAGTAGTTCCCGCCGTTCGCGGTCGTACTTCCAGATCGCGGTCGACTTGTCCACAGGCCCGGCAGACACCCTGCCGGGCCTGTGGTGTGTCATGGGTGTCAAAGGTTCTCGAAAGTCCGTGGGGACGGTGGGAGACGGTGGAGACGGTGGACAAGCCGAAGGTCGTGCTGGGCGTCAGCGGCGGCATCGCCGCGTACAAGTCCTGTGAGCTGCTGCGGCGGTTCACGGAGTCGGGGCACGACGTGCGGGTGGTGCCGACCGCGTCCGCGCTGCAGTTCGTCGGCGCCGCCACCTGGTCCGCGCTGTCCGGCAACCCGGTCTCCACCGAGGTCTGGGACGCCGTCCACGAGGTCCCGCACGTCCGCATCGGCCAGCACGCCGACCTGGTCGTCGTCGCGCCCGCCACCGCCGACATGCTCGCCAAGGCCGCCCACGGCCTGGCCGACGACCTGCTCACCAACACCCTGCTCACCGCGCGCTGCCCGGTGGTCTTCGCCCCGGCGATGCACACCGAGATGTGGGAGCACCCGGCCACCCAGGAGAACGTGGCCACCCTGCGCCGCCGGGGCGCCGTCGTCATCGAGCCGGCCGTCGGCCGCCTCACCGGCGTCGACACCGGCAAGGGGCGGCTGCCCGACCCGGCGGAGATCTTCGAGGTCTGCCGCAGGGTCCTGGCGCGCGGCGTGCGGGCACCCGACCTCGCCGGGCGGCACGTGGTCGTCTCGGCGGGTGGCACCCGTGAGCCGCTCGACCCGGTGCGCTTCCTCGGCAACCGCTCCTCCGGCAAACAGGGGTACGCCCTCGCCCGGACCGCCGCCGCGCGCGGCGCCCGCGTGACGTTGGTCTCGGCCAACGCCGAGCTGCCCGACCCGGCCGGGGTGGACATCGTGCGCGTCGGCACCGCCGTCCAGCTCCGCGAGGCGGTGCTCAAGGCCGCGGCCGACGCCGACGCGGTGGTCATGGCCGCCGCCGTCGCCGACTTCCGCCCGGCCGTCTACGCGGGCGGGAAGATCAAGAAGAAGGACGGCCAGGAGCCCGAGCCGGTCGCCCTGGTGCGCAACCCCGACGTGCTCGCGGAGATCTCCGCCGAGCGCGCCCGCCCCGGCCAGGTCGTCGTCGGCTTCGCCGCCGAGACCGACGACGTCCTCGCCAACGGCCGTGCCAAGCTCGCCCGCAAGGGCTGCGACCTGCTCGTGGTGAACGAGGTGGGGGAGCGCCGGACGTTCGGCTCGGAGGAGAACGAGGCGGTGGTCCTCGGCGCCGACGGCACCGAGACGGCCGTACCGCACGGACCGAAAGAGGCGCTCGCCGACATCGTCTGGGACCTCGTGGCGCCCCGGCTGGCCTGACCGGGCTGGGCCGTACGGGACGGTCATTTTCGGCCACTCGGAGTCTTTTTTTCACACCGCGATGGCGCGTGGCGGATCTGTTCAACGCCGCGCACCAGCGTGCAGAATGCCTGTGCCGCAGGTCACAGCGTTCTCGCTGGGCGAGAACGGGTGGCCGCGGAGTCAGGTGCGACCGATAAACTGTTCACGGACGACGCTGGGCGCAGCTCCCGGCGTGGTCCTTCAATGATCAGCCAGCAGCCGCTGCAACCCCAGGGAGCGTTGTGTCCCGTCGCCTGTTCACCTCGGAGTCCGTGACCGAAGGTCACCCCGACAAGATCGCTGACCAGATCAGCGACACCATTCTCGACGCGCTGCTCCGCGAGGACCCCTCGTCCCGCGTCGCCGTCGAGACGCTGATCACCACCGGCCTGGTGCACGTGGCCGGCGAGGTCACCACCAAGGCCTACGCGCCCATCGCCCAGCTCGTGCGCGAGAAGATCCTGGAGATCGGCTACGACTCCTCCAAGAAGGGCTTCGACGGCGCCTCCTGCGGCGTCTCGGTGTCCATCGGCGCGCAGTCCCCGGACATCGCGCAGGGCGTCGACACGGCGTACGAGTCCCGTGTCGAGGGCGACGAGGACGAGCTGGACAAGCAGGGCGCGGGCGACCAGGGCCTGATGTTCGGCTACGCCTCGGACGAGACGCCGACGCTGATGCCGCTGCCGATCTTCCTGGCGCACCGCCTGTCCAAGCGCCTCTCCGAGGTCCGCAAGAACGGCACCATCCCCTACCTGCGCCCCGACGGCAAGACCCAGGTCACCATCGAGTACGACGGCGACAAGGCCGTCCGCCTCGACACCGTCGTGGTCTCCAGCCAGCACGCCTCCGACATCGACCTGGAGTCGCTGCTCGCGCCCGACATCCGCGAGTTCGTGGTCGAGCCCGAGCTGAAGGCCCTGCTGGACGAGGGCATCAAGCTCGACACCGAGGGCTACCGCCTGCTGGTCAACCCGACCGGCCGCTTCGAGATCGGCGGCCCGATGGGCGACGCCGGCCTCACCGGCCGCAAGATCATCATCGACACCTACGGCGGCTTCGCCCGCCACGGCGGCGGTGCCTTCTCGGGCAAGGACCCGTCCAAGGTGGACCGCTCCGCCGCCTACGCGATGCGCTGGGTCGCGAAGAACGTGGTGGCGGCGGGCCTGGCCTCCCGCTGCGAGGTCCAGGTCGCCTACGCGATCGGCAAGGCCGAGCCCGTCGGTCTCTTCGTCGAGACCTTCGGCACCGCCAAGATCGAGCCCGAGAAGATCGAGAAGGCCATCGACGAGGTCTTCGACCTCCGCCCGGCCGCGATCATCCGCGACCTCGACCTGCTGCGCCCGATCTACGCCCAGACGGCGGCCTACGGCCACTTCGGCCGTGAGATCCCCGACTTCACCTGGGAGCGCACGGACCGCGTCGACGCGCTGCGCAAGGCCGCCGGCGTCTGACCCGCACCGCGAGAACCGAGGCCCGGCTCCCCTCCGAGGGGCGCCGGGCCTCGGCGCGCTCCGGGCGCCCGGGCGGGCGGCACTGTCGGTGGTGTTTGGTAAGAATGCAAGCGTGAGCAGCGAGAACGGGCCGGGGGACGGCGGGGCCGAGGGGCCGCCGCCGGAGCAGCTCGCGCTCATCCGGGAGAGCGTGCGCGAGGCCGACGTACCGCGGGCCAAGCCCCGCACCTGGCGCGGGGCGGCGCTGGCGGAGCATCTGCCCGTCGCCCGGGTGCTCGTCGACAAGGGCGTCCTCCACCTCGACCGCTGCTTCGACTACGCGGTGCCCGCCGAGATGGACGCCGACGCCCAGCCCGGCGTGCGGGTCAGGGTGCGGTTCGGCGCCGGACGGCACCGGGTGCGCGACGGCCGCCGCGAGGGCGGCGGCCTCATCGACGGCTACCTGATCGAACGCCGGGCCGAGTCCGACTACTCCGGCCCGCTGGCCGCCCTCGCCCAGGTCGTCTCCCCGGAGCCGGTGCTCGGCGAGGAACTCCTCGGCCTCGCCCGCGCCGTCGCCGACCGGTACGCGGGCAGCCTCGCCGACGTGCTGCAACTGGCCGTGCCGCCGCGCAGCGCCCGCGCGGAGAAACGCCCCTCCCCGGAGCCCCTGCCCGCGCCCCCCGCCCCGGACGCGGGCACCTGGACGCGCTACGAGCACGGCCCCGCCTTCCTCGACGCCCTGGCCTCCGGCGGCTCCCCCCGCGCGGTGTGGAACGCCCTGCCGGGACCCGAGTGGAGCGAGGAGACCGCCCGAGCCGTCGCCGCCACCCTCGCCTCCGGACGCGGCGCGCTGGTCGTCGTACCCGACGGGCGGGCCGCCGCGCGGGTCGACGCCGCCCTGACCGCGCTGCTCGGCGAGGGCCGGCACGCCCTGCTCACCGCCGACGCCGGACCCGAGAAGCGGTACGCGCAGTGGCTCGCGGTGCGGCGCGGCTCCGTCCGTGCCGCCGTCGGCACCCGCGCCGCCATGTTCGCGCCCGTACGCGACCTCGGACTGGTCGCCATCTGGGACGACGGCGACGACAGCCACAGCGAACAGCACGCACCCCAGCCGCACGCCCGCGATGTCCTGCTGCTGCGCGCCTCGCTCGACCGGTGCGCCTTCCTGGTGGGCGGCCGGAGCTGCACGGTGGAGGCCGCGCAGCTCGTCGAGAGCGGCTGGGCGCGCCCCCTGGCCGCCGGCCGCGACCAGGTCCGCCGCGCCGCCCCGCTGGTGCGGACCGTCGGCGACGGCGACCTCGCGCGCGACGAGGCCGCCCGCGCCGCCCGCCTGCCCAGCCTCGCCTGGCAGGCGGTCCGCGAGGGGCTCAAGAGCGGACCGGTGCTGGTGCAGGTGCCCCGGCGCGGATACGTACCGCGCCTGGCCTGCGCCCAGTGCCGGGCGCCCGCGCGGTGCGCGCACTGCGCGGGGCCGCTCCAGGCGCAGGACTCGGGGGCGCTGCGCTGCGAGTGGTGCGGGCGGGGCGAGCGCTCCTGGCACTGCCCCGAGTGCGGCGGCTTCCGGCTGCGCGCCCAGGTCGTCGGCGCCCGCCGGACCGCCGAGGAGCTGGGGCGGGCGTTCCCCGCCGTCCCGGTGCGCACCTCCGGCCGGGAGCACGTGCTCGACACCGTGCCGGACGCGCCCGCCCTGGTCGTGAGCACACCGGGCGCCGAACCGGTCGCCGAGGGCGGCTACGCGGCCGCGCTGCTGCTCGACGGCTGGGCGATGCTCGGACGCCCTGACCTGCGCTCCGGCGAGGACGCGCTGCGCCGGTGGATCGCGGCGGCGGCGCTGGTGCGGCCGCAGGGCGCGGGCGGGACCGTCGTGGTCGTGGCCGAACCGACGCTGCGGCCCGTGCAGGCGCTGGTGCGCTGGGACCCCGCCGGGTTCGCGGTGCGCGAGCTGGCCGAACGGGCCGAGCTGGGCTTCCCGCCCGTGTCGCGGATGGCCGCCGTGTCCGGCACGCCCGAGGCGGTCGCCGGATTCCTGGCCGCCGTCGCCCTGCCCCCGGACGCCGAGGTGCTCGGCCCGGTGCCCCTGCCCCCGACCCTTCCGGGCCGGCCGCGCAGGCCCGGCGCGCCCCCGCCGGGGGAGCAGTGGGAACGCGCGCTGATCAGGGTGCCGCCGGGCAGCGGCTCCGCCCTGGCCGCCGCCCTCAAGACGGCCCAGGCGGCCCGCATGGCCCGCGGGAACGCGGAGCCGGTTCGGGTGCGGATCGACCCGCCCGACATCGGCTAGACGCCCACCTGCGGGGTCCGCATGGAGTGGGGCGTGCGAACGCCCTCCCGGGTGGGGCCGGGAGGGCGTGGACCGGGGCCGGGTCAGCCGCTGCGCGGGCCGGGGAAGGCGGGGGGCCGGGGGTCGTCGCGTAGCGTCGGGCTGCCCGCGGTCGGCTGGGTCGGCATGGACCGGGCCGCGGGGACGGTCGGCATGCCGGTGTTGATGGTGCGGGTCCCCGACGGCTCGGTGGCGCGCTCCGCCTCGGCCGCGGCCTGGGCGGCCGCGCGGCGGGCGCCGTAACGGCGGTGCACGGCCTGCTTGGTGACGCCGAGCGCGGAACCCACCGCGTCCCACGAGAAGCCGAGCGAACGGTCGAAGTCCACGGCCGCCGTCACCAGGGTCTCGACGCTGTCCCTCAGTTCCTGGGCGAGGCGCACCGTCGGGGCCGGGGCGCGGCCGTAGACGACGAAGCCGGTGGACGGGCCGGAGCGGCGGGGGCGGTAGACGTTGCCGAGCTGGGCGGTGAGGGTGCGCAGCGCGTCCACCTGCCGGCGGACCCGCTCGATGTCCCGCACCAGCAAGTGCAGGCTGGCACGGGCCTGGGCGTCGTGGGTTGCGTGGTCGGCCATGGACAAGCCTCTCGAACCGGCGTTGAAAGGAAGTTGGGCGGCCGAAGCGGCCCCGAGGTGGTCAACTCTCTTTTGACAACGCGTGGACGCTCCGCTGGTCACGGGGTGGGGCGCGCGGGGTGTGTCCGTACGCCGGGTCGCCCACCCGCGCACCACCCGTTCCCGGCCGGCCCGGGAGGCCGGAGGACCCCAGGGGGCGGAACCCCGGGGCCGGAGGCGGTCATAGACTTGTCCGCTGCCCGTCCGCCGCCGCTCGAGAGGCTCGATCCCTCCCATGAAGCTCGTCTTCGCCGGTACCCCCGAGGTCGCCGTTCCCGCTCTGGACGCTCTGATCGCCTCCGGGCGGCACGAGGTGGCCGCCGTCGTCACGCGGCCCGACGCGCCCGCGGGCCGGGGACGCAGGCTGGTCGCCTCGCCCGTGGCCGACCGGGCGGAGGAGGCCGGCATCGAGGTGCTCAAGCCGGCCGGCCCGCGCGATGCCGCCTTCCTGGAGCGGCTGAAGGAGATCGGCCCGGACTGCTGCCCGGTCGTCGCCTACGGAGCCCTGCTGCCCCGCGTCGCCCTCGACATCCCCGCCCACGGCTGG
Organism: Streptomyces sp. NPDC046860; assembly: GCF_040645115.1. Taxonomy (NCBI): domain Bacteria; kingdom Bacillati; phylum Actinomycetota; class Actinomycetes; order Kitasatosporales; family Streptomycetaceae; genus Streptomyces; species Streptomyces sp. NPDC046860. The sequence goes on from NZ_JBEYXQ010000009.1 coordinate 262,226, forward strand.
GTCAACCTGCACTTCTCCCTGCTGCCCGCCTGGCGCGGCGCGGCGCCCGTGCAGCACTCGATCATGTCGGGCGACGAGATCACCGGCGCCTCCACCTTCCTCATCGAGGAGGGCCTGGACTCCGGCCCGGTGTACGGCACCGTCACCGAGGAGATCCGCCCCACCGACACCAGCGGCGACCTGCTCACCCGGCTCGCCTTCGCCGGGTCGGGGCTGCTCGTGGCCACCATGGACGGCATCGAGGACGGCACCCTGAAGGCCGTACCGCAGCCCGCCGACGGCATCACCCTCGCGCCGAAGATCACGGTCGAGGACGCCAGGGTCGACTGGGCGGCGCCCGCGCTGCGCGTCGACCGGGTGGTGCGCGGCTGCACGCCCGCCCCCGGCGCCTGGACCGTCTTCCGCGGCGAGCGGCTCAAGCTCGTCCAGGCCGCGCCCGCGCCCGAGCGGACCGGTCTCGCGCCCGGACAGCTCGCCGTCGGCAAGAACAGCGTGCACGTCGGCACCGGCTCGTACGCCGTCGAACTGCTGTGGGTGCAGGCCCAGGGCAAGAAGCCGATGCGGGCCGCCGACTGGGCGCGCGGCGCGCGCATCGCCGAGGGCGAGACGCTCGGAGCCTGACACCCCGCGAGTGGGGGGTGACGGTCCGCCGACGTACGCTGGTGATCGCACCCCCCTTGACGCACATCCGGAGCACCTTTCTCGTGAGCGAGCAGTCCCGCGGTCCGCAGCGGCCCGCCAAGCCCTACCGGCGCCCCAAGAAGGACCCCGTCCGGGTCCTCGCCTTCGACGCGCTGCGCGCGGTGGACGAACGCGACGCCTACGCCAACCTCGTGCTGCCCCCGCTGCTGCGCAAGGCGCGCGAGAAGGGCGACTTCGACGCACGGGACGCCGCTCTGGCCACCGAGCTGGTCTACGGCACGCTGCGCCGCCAGGGCACCTACGACGCGATCATCGCCGGTTGCGTCGACCGCCCGCTGCGCGAGGTGGACCCGCCGGTGCTGGACGTGCTGAGCCTCGGCGCGCACCAGTTGCTCGGCACCCGCATCCCCACCCACGCCGCCGTCTCGGCCACCGTCGAGCTGGCCCGCGTGGTGCTCGGCGACGGGCGGGCCAAGTTCGTCAACGCCGTGCTCCGCAAGATCGCCCAGCACGACCTGGACGGCTGGCTGGAGCGGGTCGCGCCGCCCTACGACGAGGACCCCGAGGACCACCTCGCCGTCGTCCACTCCCACCCGCGCTGGGTCGTCTCCGCGCTGTGGGACTCCCTCGGCGGCGGCCGCGCCGGCATCGAGGAACTCCTCGCCGCGGACAACGAGCGGCCCGAGGTCACCCTCGTCGCGCGGCCCGGACGCTCCACCGCCGAGGAGCTGCTGGCCGAGGAGGCCGCCGTCGCCGGCGACTGGTCGCCGTACGCGGTGCGCCTGACCGAGGGCGGCGAGCCGGGCGCGGTCGACGCGGTGCGCGAGGGGCGGGCCGGTGTGCAGGACGAGGGCAGCCAGCTCGTCGCCCTCGCCCTCGCCAACGCGCCGCTGGACGGCCCGGACGAGAAGTGGCTCGACGGCTGCGCCGGCCCCGGCGGCAAGGCCGCGCTGCTGGCCGCCCTCGCCGCCGAGCGCGGCGCCTCGCTCCTCGCCTCGGAGAAGCAGCCGCACCGCGCGGGCCTGGTCGCCAAGGCGCTGGCGGGCAACCCCGGCCCGTACCAGGTGATCACCGCCGACGGCACCCGTCCCCCGTGGCGCCCCGGCACCTTCGACCGCGTCCTGATGGACGTCCCCTGCACCGGTCTGGGCGCCCTGCGCCGCCGTCCCGAGGCCCGCTGGCGCCGCCGCCCCGAGGACCTGGAGAACTTCGCCCCGGTCCAGCGCGGCCTGCTCCGCACCGCCCTGGAGTCCGTCCGCGTCGGCGGCGTGGTCGGCTACGCGACCTGTTCCCCCCACCTCGCCGAGACCCGCGCGGTCGTCTCCGACCTCCTCAAGGAGCACCCCGGGGCCGAACTGATCGACGCCCGCCCCCTCCTCCCCGGCGTCCCCGGCCTGGGCGAGGGCCCCGACATCCAGCTCTGGCCCCACGTCCACGGCACCGACGCGATGTACCTGGCCCTGATCCGCCGCACGGCGTGAGAAGCCGGGAGCACCTCTGGGACTCCGCCGAGGCGAGCCCACCCAGGGGCGCGGGGAACTGCGCGACAAGCCACAGCGGGCCCGCACCCGAACACCGCCCCCACCACCCAGGGCCTGACTCCGCACCCCCCGGAGGGGCATGGCAGGCTTGGCACATGGCCGCGCAGATCAACCCCAGCATCCTGTCCGCAGACTTCGCCCGCCTCGCCGACGAGGCGAAGGCGGTCGAGGGCGCCGACTGGCTCCATGTCGACGTCATGGACAACCACTTCGTCCCGAATCTCACCCTCGGCACCCCGGTCGTGGAGTCCCTGGCCCGCGCCACGGACATCCCGCTGGACTGCCACCTGATGATCGAGGACCCCGACCGCTGGGCACCGCAGTACGTCGAGGCGGGCGCATCCTCCGTGACCTTCCACGTGGAGGCCGCCCACGCCCCGATCCGGCTCGCCCGCGAGATCCGCGCCAAGGGGGCCCGCGCGGCCATGGCCCTCAAGCCGGCGACGCCGATCGAGTCGTACGAGGACATGCTCCCCGAGCTGGACATGCTCCTGATCATGACGGTCGAGCCGGGCTTCGGCGGGCAGGCGTTCCTCGACATCACGCTGCCCAAGATCCGCCGCACCCGCGAGCTGATCGCCCGGCACGGGCTGCAGATGTGGCTGCAGGTCGACGGGGGTGTCTCCGCCGAGACCATCGAGCGGTGCGCGGAGGCCGGAGCGGACGTCTTCGTGGCCGGATCGGCCGTCTACGGCGCCCAGGACCCGGCCGAAGCGGTGCGCGCGCTGCGCGCTCAGGCGGACCGCGCGATCGCCGATTCGTCCTGGGCGTGCGGCCACTGAGCCACACCGAGGTGAACGGTTGAGAGAAGGCCGCCCATCAGGGCGGATTCGCAGCGCCGGATCTGCGAGGATGAACGGCGAATCCAGAGTGTGAACAGCAGTGAGGAGATCGCCGTGTCGGGTATGTCGGCGGGCCGGTCAGCCATGCGGATGGGACCCGCTGAGCTGGTGCAGGCGGCGGCCATGGCCCGCCGCTTCTACCTGGAGGGCAAGTCCAAGATCCAGATCGCGGAGGAGTTCGGCGTCAGCCGCTTCAAGGTGGCCCGGGTCCTGGAGACCGCCCTCGAACGGGATCTCGTACGCATCGAGATCCGCGTCCCGGCCGAGCTGGACGCCGAGCGCTCCGACGCGCTCCGCGCCCGGTACGGCCTCAGACACGCCGTCGTGGTCGAGTCCCCGGCCGACGCCGAGGAGACCCCCGACCCGGAGAACCTGGGCGAGGTCGCGGCCGACCTGCTCGGTGAACTCGTCGACGAGGGCGACGTCCTCGGTCTCGCCTGGGGCCGCTCCACCATCCACATGGCGGCCGCGCTCGACCGGCTGCCGCCGTGCACGGTGGTGCAGTTGACGGGCGTGTACGACGCCGGGACCGCGGAGCGCGGCTCCGTGGAGGCCGTGCGCCGCGCCGCCCAGGTGTCCGGCGGGGACGCCCACCCCATCTACGCGCCGATGCTGCTGCCGGACGAGGCCACCGCCGCCGCCCTGCGCAACCAGACCGGGATCGCCCGTGCCTTCGAGTACTTCGACAAGGTCACGGTCGCCTGCGTCTCCATCGGCTCCTGGGAGCCGGGCATCTCCACGGTGCACGACATGCTCAGCGACGAGGAGCGAGCGCACTACGCCTCGCTCGGTGTCGCCGCCGAGATGTCCGCGCACCTCTTCGACGCCGAGGGCCGCCGGATCGGACGGGACCTGGGGGAGCGGTGCATCACGGTCAAGACCGACCAACTGCGCCGTATCCCCGAGGTCGTGGCCATCGCGGGCGGCCAGCGCAAGGCCCCGGCGATCGACGCGGTGCTCCGCTCCGGGCTGGTCACCAGCCTGGTGACGGACACCTCGGCCGCGGACTACCTGCTCACCGCGGGTCCCGCTCCGAAGCCCGCGCTCAGCCGCGCGGACCCGGACGGGATCTGATGGGACCAGACGGGATCTGACGGGATCTGACGGCCACACGCCGTCGGAGCGGCGCGACGCTGCCACGGCCGGCCGGCCGTGGCAGCATCGGCGGCATGCTGTCGCGGTCCGTCCCCCAGGTCCCCACCGGAACCCGAGCGCCCCTGCGGCTGTTCGCCGCCGTGCTGGCCGTCCTCGGCGTCCTGCTGGCCGGCTGCGGCGGGTCCGGCACCACCACCGCGCCCCCGTCCGCCTCGCGGACGGCGGCCCCCGCAGGCTCGGCCCCGGTGTGGGCGAAGGGCATGGCCACCGTCCCGGAGTCCCGGCTGCCCGCCGAGGCCCGGCGGACCCTCGCCCTGATCGACCGGGGCGGCCCGTACCCGTACGGGCGCGACGGGATCGTCTTCTCGAACTTCGAGGGCCACCTGCCGAAGCATCCGCGCGGCTACTACCACGAGTACACCGTGCCCACCCCCGCCGCCCGCGACCGGGGCGCCCGGCGCATCGTCACCGGGGACGGCGGGGAGTTCTACTACACCGAAGACCACTACAACTCGTTCCGGGCGGTGCTGAGATGAGCGAAGACCTGGGGGACCGGTACGCGGTCACCCTCGACCTCGGGGGTGTCCACGACAAGGCCGGCCTGATGGACCGGGCCGCGCGCGCCCTGGACCTGCCCGACTGGTTCGGCCGCAACTGGGACGCCCTGCTGGACTCGCTCTCCGACACCACCGTCTGGCCCCCGGCCGCCGTCGAGCGCGGTCTGCTGGTCGTCGTACGGAACTGGGAGCCGTTCGCCGAGTCGAGTCCCGGGGAGTGGCGCATCGCTCGCGAGGTGCTGTCCGAGGCGGCCGACCGCAGCGCGTTCCTCGACGTCGTGCTCGCCCTCGGAGGTTCCTCCAAGGGCTGACCGCCGTCCCTGGAGGTTCGGTGGGGGCATGTCCCGGGCCCTGCCATGGGAGAATGAAGTACGTGCTCTTTCCCCCTGGCGCACCCGTCAGGGGGTCACCTCTGATCGACTGGGATGTGCGGCACGTGCGTTTCCTCAATGACATCCAGCCCGCCTACGACCTGACGTACGACGACGTCTTCATGGTGCCGAGCCGCTCCGCGGTCGGCTCGCGGCAGGCGGTGGACCTCGGTACCCCGGACGGCACCGGTACCACCATCCCGCTGGTCGTCGCCAACATGACCGCCATCGCCGGACGCCGCATGGCGGAGACGATGGCCCGGCGCGGCGGCCTGGTGGTCATCCCCCAGGACATCCCCATCGACGTGGTCACCGAGGTCGTCACCTGGGTGAAGAGCCGTCACCTCGTGCTGGACACCCCGATCGTGCTGTCCCCGCACCAGACCGTCGCCGACGCGCTGGCCCTGCTGCCCAAGCGCTCGCACAACGCCGGGGTCGTCGTGGACGCCGACTACCGGCCCGTGGGTGTCGTCACCGACCAGGACCTCAGCGGGGTCGACCGCTTCACCCAGCTCGAAGTGGTCATGTCCCGCGACCTGCTGCTGCTCGACGCCGGCATCGACCCGCGCGAGGCGTTCAACACCCTCGACGCGGCCAACCGCCGCTACGCCCCGGCCGTCGACGCAGAGGGCCGTCTCGCGGGCATCCTGACCCGCAAGGGCGCCCTGCGCGCCACCCTGTACACCCCGGCCGTGGACGCCGGCGGCAAGCTGCGCGTCGCGGCGGCCGTGGGCATCAACGGCGACGTCGCCGGCAAGGCCAAGCAGCTGCTGGACGCGGGCGTGGACACCCTCGTCATCGACACCGCGCACGGCCACCAGGAGTCGATGATCAGCGCGGTCCGCACCGTGCGCGCCCTCGACCCGGAGATCCCGATCGTCGCGGGCAACATCGTCTCCGCCGAGGGCGTCCGCGACCTGATCGAGGCCGGCGCCGACATCATCAAGGTCGGTGTCGGACCGGGCGCCATGTGCACCACCCGGATGATGACCGGTGTGGGCCGCCCGCAGTTCTCCGCCGTGCTGGAGTGCGCCGCCGAGGCGAAGAAGTACGGCAAGCACGTCTGGGCCGACGGCGGTGTCCGCCACCCCCGCGACGTGGCCATGGCCCTCGCGGCCGGCGCCTCCAACGTGATGGTCGGCTCCTGGTTCGCCGGCACCTACGAGTCGCCGGGCGACCTCCAGCAGGACGCCGAAGGCCGCCTGTACAAGGAGTCCTTCGGCATGGCGTCGGCCCGCGCGGTGCGCAACCGCACCTCCGAGGAGTCGGCGTACGACCGCGCCCGCAAGGGTCTCTTCGAGGAGGGCATCTCCACCTCCCGGATGTTCCTCGACCCGGCCCGCCCGGGCGTGGAGGACCTCGTCGACTCGATCATCGCGGGCGTCCGCTCCTCCTGCACCTACGCGGGCGCCGGCTCGCTGGAGGAGTTCGCCGAGAAGGCCGTCGTCGGCATCCAGAGCGCGGCCGGGTACGCCGAGGGCATGCCCCTGCACGCCAGCTGGAGCTGACCCGGTCCACGCCTCCCACCTGGGAGGTCTCCGGGTTCGGCGAGGGCCGGGGGTCGTGTTCTACTTCGTAGAGAACACGACCCGCCCGGAGAAGTGAACGACCCCCTGTGCTGAACGATCTCGACGAACGCATCGTGCACGCCCTCGCCGAGGACGCCCGCCGCTCCTACGCGGACATCGGGCAACTGGTCGGCCTGTCGGCGCCCGCCGTGAAGCGGCGCGTGGACAGGCTGCGGGCCACCGGAGCCATCACCGGGTTCACCGTCCGCGTGGACCCGGCGGCCCTCGGCTGGGAGACCGAGGGGTACATCGAGATCTACTGCCGCCGCAACACCTCGCCGGAGACCATCCTGCGCGGCCTGGAGCGGTACCAGGAGGTCGTGGCCGCCTCCACCGTCACCGGGGACGCGGACGCGATCGCCCAGGTCTTCGCCTCCGACATGCGCCACTTCGAGCGGGTCCTGGAGCGCATCGCCGGTGAGCCCTTCGTGGAGCGGACCAAGTCGGTGCTGGTGCTCTCGCCGCTGCTGCGGCGCTTCTCCTCGGGCGCGCCGGGCTGATCGGCAGGGGCCGGGCCACCCAAGGTGACCATTGCGCTCCCCGGAGCGATCCCGTAGGTTGTCCGGCACTTTCTACCGACTGGTAACCGGCAGGTGATCCATGCGTTGGCCCGTCTGCCGTCCCCGTACCGTCCGCGGCCGTATCGTCGCCCTCGCCCTGGCCCCGGCCCTCGCGCTGACCGTGCTGTGGAGCTTCGCCATGGTCTCCGTCACCGGGGAGTTACGGTCCCTGATCCGGCTCCAGGGGGTGTACGAGGACTACGGCACCCCCGTGGACACCGCGATCGGACAGATCCAGATCGAGCGCCGCGTCACCGCCGCCTACCTCGGCGACCCCCGCGCGGCTGCCCCCGCGGCCGCGCTCCTCGCCCAGCAGCGCCGCACCGACCGCGCGGTCGCCGCGATGCGGCGGGCCGTCGCGGGCGGCGACCGGGACCGGCTCTCGGCACGCCAGCGCCGCGCCCTGGACACCATGGCCACCGCCGCCGGCGGGCTGGACGCGCTGCGCCGCGACGTCCTGTCCCGGCGGATCGGCTGGGACCGGGCCGTCACCGAGTACAGCGCACTCGTCGAACCCGGCTTCGCCGTGCAGTCCGCCCTCACCGCCCTCCAGGCCGGACAGCTCGCCCGGGAGTCGCAGACCGTCATCGAGCTGGTGCGGGTGCGGGAGTTCGTCTCCCGGGAGGACGCCCTGGTCGCCGGGGCGCGGGCCGCCGGCACCCTCACCCCGGCCCAGTACGCCCTGCTGACCGCCACCATCGAGGACCGCCGCCTCTTCGAGCGGACCTACGCGCCCGACCTGCCCGCCGACTCCTACGCCCTGTACGAGGAGTTCCGCGACGGCGACCTCCACCGGGCGCTGGAACAGGCCGAGGACGCGCTGCTCGCCGCCGGGGTCGACGGCGCGGACCGGGCGGTGGCCGCCGACACCTGGCGGTCGGTCGCGGACCGGGCCGTCCACCGCTACATGCGGCTGTGCTCCAGCGCCGCCGAGAACTCCGCCGCACGCGGACGCGCCTTCGCCTACCGGGAGCTGACCAAGGCGGCCGTCGTCGGCGCGGTCGGACTCGCCGCCGCCTCGCTCTCCTTGTGGCTGGCCGTGCGCGGCGCCGGGCGCGTCTCGCGCCGCCTGGAGAACCTGCGCGACGCGGCCGACCTGCTCAGCACCCGCCAGCTCCCCGACGTCATGCGGCGCCTGAGCGCGGGCGAACGGGTCGACGCGGCGGCCGAGGCGCCGCCGCTGGCCGCCGACGAGGTGCGCGACGACGAGATCGGCCAGGTCGGCCGCTCCTTCAACACCGCCCGCCTCGCCGCCGTCGAGGCCGCCGTCCACCAGGCCGCCCTGCGCCGGGGCCTGTCCGCCGTGCTGCTCAACATCGCCCGCCGCAACCAGGCGCTGGTGCACCGGCAGTTGAAACTCGTCGACACCCTGGAGCGCCGCACCGACGACCCGGACGTGCTGAGCGAACTCTTCCGGATCGACCACCTCACCACCCGGATGCGCCGCCACGCCGAAAGCCTGATCATCCTCTCCGGCGCGGCACCCGGCCGCCGTTGGCGCGGCCCGGTCCCGGTCGCGGACGTGGTCGCCTCGGCGGTGAGCGAGATCGAGGCGTACGCCCGCGTGGTCGTGCCGCCCATGCCGGGGGACGGGATCGCCGCCGACGCCGTCGCCGACGTGGTGCACCTGCTCGCCGAACTGCTGGAGAACGCCACCCTGTTCTCGCCCCCGCACACCGAGGTCACCCTGCGCACCGGGCACGAGGACGGCCGGCTCGTCCTGCGCGTCGACGACCGCGGCCTCGGCCTCGACCCCGGGCAGCGCGAGGAGGCCGCGAGCACCCTCAGCGACCCGGACACCTTCGACCCCACCCGGCACGAACGGCTCGGCCTGTACGTGGTCGGCCGCCTCGCCGCCCGGCACGGCATCGAGGTCGCCCTCGGGGATTCCCCCTACGGCGGTACGACCGCCACCGTGCTGCTCCCCGCTGGCGTGCTCGCCGCCGTCGAGCCCGCCGGGGCCCGCCCCGCACGGCGGCCGGCGGCGTCGGCGTCGGGCCGTACGGCATCCGTGGGTGTGGCTGCTGGACCTGGAGACGCTGCGGGTCTCCCGGTTCCCGCTGGTGCCGGACGGCGAGTG